>JAGBXE010000025.1 GCA_017629455.1 Kiritimatiellia bacterium | reverse complement strand
TTCAAAGAACGGGAAATCGACTATCCAGCAGAACCTGTAACAGTTCTTCTCGCGGATGTCGTTTGTCATGTGGTCTGCGATATCAGTGCGCACAAGTCCGGAAAGGCGGTTGCACTCGTCGACATCGGCAGCCATAAAGAAAAGCGCGTCGCCCATCTCCATGCCGGAAATAGCCTTCATCTCTTCGAGCTGATCGGCCGAGAGGAACTTTGCAATCGGGCCCTTAAGCTCGTTTTCCTTAGTCCAGCTTATGTAACCAAGCCCCTTGCCGCCGTTTTCTTTAACGAAGGCCTCGCGCTTATCAAACCACGTGCGCGTTTCTACGCCGACAATACCCTTAACGAGAAGGCCTTTAACAAGCCCACCATTGGCAACACAAACGGCGAACGCCTTGAAATCGGCCCTCGCAAAAAAGTCGCTCATATTGATCCACTTAAGGGGGTTGCGCAAATCAGGCTTATCGGAGCCGTACGTCATCATCGCGTCGCGATACTTAATGCGCGGCCACGGCGCAGGAGTGCAATCCCACTTCGAGAACTTGTTAAACGTCTCGCCTACGACATCTTCGACGACCGCAAAAATCTCATCTTGCGTAGCGTAGGACATTTCAATGTCCATCTGGTAGAACTCGCCAGGGCTGCGGTCGGCGCGCGCGGCTTCGTCGCGGAAGCAAGGCGCAATCTGGAAATACTTATCGAAACCAGAAACCATCAAAAGCTGCTTGAACATCTGCGGAGCTTGCGGCAAGGCATAGAACATACCGCGATGGATACGGCTCGGGACGAGATAGTCGCGAGCGCCTTCGGGCGAAGAAGCAGTAAGAATCGGAGTCTGGAACTCGTTAAAGCCCTTCTCCCACATCTTTTCACGCAGGAAGCGAATAACCTCCGACCTAAGAACGATGTTCTTATGGAGTTTCTCGCGGCGCAAATCTAGGAAGCGATACTGAAGACGGACGTCTTCACTTTCATCGGCCTTTTCATCGGGAATGTAAATGGGAGTAACCTGTGAGGCGCTCTCCATAATAAGCTCGTTTGCCTCGATCTCGATCTCGCCCGTTGGCAAATCGGGATTGATCGTGTCGGGAGTGCGCAGCTTCACCTCGCCCGTCACGGTAATGACGCTTTCAAGGTGAGCCTTCTCCACAAGTGTGAAGAAATCGCGCGAAGGATGGACCACTATCTGGGTAAGGCCATGATGATCGCGAAGATCGACAAAGAGAATGCCGCCATGGTCGCGAAGGCGGAACATCCAGCCAGAAAGACGAACTGTCTTGCCCGCGTCAGAGGCGCGGAGCTCATTGCACGTGTGTGTGCGGTAAGGGTGCATTTCTTTTTTCTCCAATTTACTGTTTCCGTATTATACCAAAATATCAGTAAGATCCGTATGATACATTTGATATAATTCGCGTTATGAAAAAGAATATTATAACGATACTACTAGCATCAATCACTGCTCTTGCAGCTTCTGCGCTGCAAGTTAACGCCCAATGCTGCCGTAACTGCCCCAAACAGGCCGATTCAATGACGGCGATGCTCGATTCCTACATTTCCTCCGGACGCATTGCAGGGGTTGTAAGCGTATTGAGCGATGATAACTATAACGTCCGCTTCGATTGCGCAGGTTGGGCCGTTTACGAAGGAGAAAACCGCCGCAAAATGACACCTGACACGGTTTTTGCCATTTTCTCAATGACAAAAACATTTACAGGCGCAGCATTAATGTGCGCAATCGATGAGGGAAAAATTTCCCTAGACGATGAAGTCCAAAAGTTTCTGCCTGAATTTGCTGACGTGAAAATGAAAGACGGCTCAAAGCCAAAGCGCGCTTTGGTGGTTCGCGATTTAGTCTCTCACACATCGGGCTTCCGCGGCGGTATGGGCATTATCGACCGCTCGGTCCCCTTGCGCGAAGTGGCACGCCATCTGGCCACGCTGCCGCTCCATGCGCAGCCCGGCGAATCGTTCCAATACGGCAATTCATGGATATGCACCGCCGCCGCCTGCCTTGAAATTGCCGTTGGCGAACCGTTCGAAAAATATCTCAAGAGGAAAATCCTTGATCCGCTTGGCATGAATGATACTACTTTCACACCTTCTGAAGATCAGCTTAAAAGGCTTGTAAGAGCATACAATTCCGATGACACAAAACTTCGTCCGGCAAACGATAAGTGTTCGCCTCAGTTGATTTTCCCCAAAAAATCAAAACTCTACCCAGCGGCCTCGGCTGGCCTTTTCTCCACCCCTGCCGATATGGTGCGCTTCTCACAAATGCTTGCCCACCATGGCCAATGGAAGGGAAAAACGATTATCTCGCGTAAAACGTTTGATACGGTTTTTGCAAAGAAACAAACGGCCGACAGCATCGACAAGCCTTACTCCGTCGGGGCCTGGACATACGGAAACTGGTTTGGCCACGAAGGCGCTATGCGCACCGACCAGAGGGCCAACTTGAAAACTGGCCACTCACGCGTATTTTTTATCCAGACCGAAAATGCCGCAGGTAGCGCATTCTTCGCGCTCAAAAAAGACTGGCACCGCCAAGCGGATAAAATCCAAGGCACCGAGGAAACGGTCTTCGGCAATTGATGAATTTATTTACCCCCTGCGCGTCACGCCTCCCAAGGGCGTGCCTCGCGCGGGGCTAAAGTTGTGCGCGAATCTGGGCGGAACGAAATGGCGCTATAAGGCACAATCTTTCCGAGCGCAGTAAAGAACGATACAGTAGAAGCAACGCGCAAATCATTGCCAAGGCTTACCTCCACTATGCGCCCATCGGGATAACGCATATCGAAATAGACAGGCAGTAGCCCAGGGTTTGCAGCAATCGCATCGCGAAGCGCCGACGCTTTAGGCTTTACCTCTGGATCAGAAAGGTCGAGCGCAATGTGCGCGCCTCCAGATATCAGCGGCATTGAATCTGCCATCACGTAGGCTTCACGCACCGTAAAATTATATTCGCCAACCTCGGGATTCTTCTTTTCGATGCGATCATCGCGAGAATAATTAATTCTCCGCGAAACTTCCCCACAAATAAGAACGAGCTGATCGACAGCACCTTCTAGGCAGCCATTGACGTTGTATTTCTCCCACGCCTTACCAAAGCAAAACGCATCAACGTCTTTTATGCTTGTGCCGTCATCGATTTGCAATATCGCCCAATTCTGCCCGGGCGACCCGTCTGGACGAGGCTTGCCCAGCTTGACCGTACAGGCTGAAAGAATACCCGCAACACGCACATCAAGGTGGCGCAGTGCACGTTCATCCTTAAGGAAGGGATTCGACTTCTTTTTCCACTTGTCGACCTTCTCTTTTGAATCTTTGTACGACTCGAGCACCAACTGATCTAACGCTTCAGGATCAGACATCAACTGAAGTTTGAAAGTGGAAATTTCGCTTATCGCCTTGCGGCAGCTCTTAATGGGGCTGCCCGAAATATAAACGCCTAGGAAATCGCGTTCGTTTTTAAGGTCTTCCGACGGCGCAAACGCCGGGCAATCAGCTAAGTCGGCATCGTTAGCCGTCTCACCAGATTCTCCCGCCATCAAATCAAAGAAGTTAGCCTGCGCACTAGCCGACTCTTTCATCCTCTGCTGAGAGCGCTTAAGGGCATATTCAATATTGTTAAATAGCTTAGCGCGATTTGGCTCCAACGACGAAAACGCCCCCGTGCGCGTAAGGTTTTCTAAAACGCGCTTATTGCAAGCTGACGTTCCGGCCAGGCGCATGCAAAAATCGAGAAAGCCTACGTACGGGCCGTTCTTCTCGCGCTCAGAAACTATCGCCTCACCAGCAGCGCCCACGCCTTTTATGCCCGAAAGCCCATAGCGTATTCCCTTAAAATCGGACGTAGGCACAAAACTCGAACCCGACTCATTGACATCTGGAAGGCGCAGATCAAGCTTCATATCCTGGGCTTCTGCGACAAAGCCAGGGAGCTTATCGAAGTTACCTATTTCTGAAGAAATCTGAGCGCACATAAACTCGGAAGGATAATGCGCTTTTAGGTAGCCTGTCTGGTACGCTATCCATGCGTAACAGACAGCATGCGACTTGTTAAACGCGTACGATGCGAACGCGCGCCAATCGTCCCAGATCTTGTCGATCAGCTTGCGAGCCTCAGCTTCGTCGGCCCACTTCTCGATACGAAACTCCGGATTGCTAAGACACCCGTCGACAAACTTCGTCTTAAGCTCCTCCATGACGGCAATTTGCTTCTTGCCCATTGCCTTGCGGAGTTTATCGGACATTCCGCGCGTAAACTTGCCCAAAAGCCTCGAAAGAAGCATCACCTGTTCCTGGTACACGCAAACTCCGTACGTGTCCTTGAGATACTTCTCCATAAGCGGATGGTCGTAAACGATAGGCTCCTCGCCCTTCTTGCGCCGAACGAACGTAGGAATGTAATCCATCGGCCCCGGACGGTAAAGGGCGTTCATCGCCACTAGATCCGTAAGGCGCTCAGGTTGCAATTCGCGCAACCATTTTTTCATGCCGTCAGATTCAAACTGAAATAGACCCGTCGTCTCGCCGCGCCCGAAAAGCTCATACGTAAGTTTATCGTCGTCGGGTATCTTGTCGGGATCAAGGCAGCCGTCGCTGCCGCGCAAGAATTCCGGAACACGCGGATTGTTCGGCCCTAAAAGCGCGACACATTCCTTTTCGACGGTAAGTGTCTTAAGCCCGAGAAAGTCCATCTTAAGCAGCCCTACCGGCTCTACAAAATGCCCGTCGTATTGTGTCGTCAAAAGCGACTCGCCTTCTGTCGGCATTACAGGCAATGTCTCAGTCAAAGGATCGCGCGAAATGATAACGCCGCACGCGTGAATGCCAGGCTGGCGCATACCGCCTTCGAGGCGTTTTGCGCGCTGCATAAGAAGATTGACCGTCGAATCGGGCGAATTGAAAGCATCGACAAGCCCTTGCGAATAATCTTGGTTCGGCTCGCCATTCTTGTCTTTGGGATTAGTCGCCTTCTTAAACGTTATCTTCGGCGTTTCAGGAACGAGAGAAGCAAGCTTATTTGTATCGGCAAGCGGATAGCCCATTACGCGCCCGACGTCTTTGATAACGGACTTCGGCGCCATCTGCCCAAACGTAACGATGTGCGCGACGTGATCACGGCCGTATTTGTTCGTCACAAATTCAAGCACCTTGCCGCGCCCGGCATCGTCGAAATCGACGTCGATATCGGGCATCGAAATACGGTCGGGGTTTAAGAACCTCTCGAAAAGAAGATCGTACTTTAAAGGATCGACGTTGGTAATGCCAAGAGCATATGCTACAGCAGCTCCCGCGGCAGATCCGCGCCCGGGCCCTACCCACACGCCCATGCGCCTAGCGTTTTCGATATAGTCGTTAACGATGAGAAAGTAGCCAGGAAAACCCATCGTCCGTATCGTATCGAGCTCAAATTGAACCCGCTCAACAGTCTCCTTCGAAAGCGTTTCGCCCCAACGGCGCTTCGCTCCCGCCCAGACGAGCGACGCTAAATACTCGGCCTCAAACTGAATTCGTATCGCCTTCTCGTAGCCGCCAAACTTTTCAATGCGCCCTTCCGGATAAAGCGAAGCTAAAGTTGCCTCATCGTACTTCGCCTTGAACATCTCCTCATCGCCGAATTCCGCAGGAATAGGAAACTTCGGCATAATAGGGTCGCTGTCGAGATTGTATTCGGTAATCTTGTCGGCTACTTCTAATGTTGCGGAAATGACCTCCGGATTCTCCGGGAAGAGCGCGCGCATTTCATCGGCTGTTTTGAAATACTCTTGCCCGGTATAAATCATTCGGTCTATGTCGGACATCTTCTTTTGGGTCGACATCGCCAGCAACACATCGTGCGAGTCGTCATCTTCCGCTTCAAGAAAATGCACGTCATTCGTTGCGATTACGCGAATCCCAAGCTTTTTACCGAGCGCTATCACGCGCTCAGCTACGCGCTTTTGCCTGGCTAGAAGATCCTTCATCTCAACGATGGTATCAGTTGTAATTTGCTCTTTTATCTCTCCCGTGTGAGGATCTTTAACAACCTTGGGTTGTTTGATTGTCGGATGGATCATCACCTCAAGCGAATAATCATCGCCGAAAACACTCTGATACCAACGCGCTATCTCTTCTGCCTTGGCAGGGTCGTTGCCGCCCCTAAGCCCGTCGTCGAGATAATACGCTACCTCTCCAGCAATACATGCCGATGAACAATGCAGGCCCTCATGATATTTTTCCAGCAGCTTATGATCGATTCGCGGGTTCGTATAAAAACCGCCGATATAAGCTTCGGAAACAAGCCTTACGAGATTGTGATAACCGACGAGATTTTTCGCGTGAAGGCAAAGGTGAAAGCGTTTTTCCTTAACCTCTTTATGCGTCTGAAAATACTCGTGCCTCAACGTGTGATCGCCCGTTGAAGTGACATACGCCTCGACACCGAGAATAGGCTTTATGCCGGCCTTGCGGGCTTCGTCGTAAAACGCTTTTAGCGCGAAAAGGTTGCCGTGATCGGTAACTGCCACTGCTGGCATCCCGAGAGCCTTTGCTTTAGCGACAAGCCCCGCTATCGAGCACTGCCCGTCAAGCAGCGAATAGGTCGAATGCAGATGGAGATGTACAAAATCCGACATTCCCAACTCCGCTAACCTAGATGATCCGCGCTTTCGAGAGATTTTAGAAGCGCGGCCGCCGCGAGCGATTCTGCCTCCCTGCGGTTGCCGGCCGACATGACAGCCTCGCCAAGCCCCTCAACGCTAACACGCACCTTGAAGACAGGCGCATGGTCGGGGCCCGTTGTGCCTAGTAGCTCATACGCCGGACGCCGCGGCGGATTCATCGCCTGAGTTTTTATCTGCAAATCCCCTTTCGGGTTGGCGCTCCATGAACCGGCCTCGGCATTTTCCGAAAGCTCAAGCGAATCAAACACCTTTCTCGCCGCTGAAAGGCCTCCGTCAACATACGCCGCGCCAACAAGAGCTTCTACAGCGTCGGCGATTGTCTTCGAATCAGCAGGGAGCGGAGCGGCGGCACGATTGCGCTTTAAGCGCGGCACAAGCCCGATGCGGTGCGCCGCGCCGCAAAGCGCCGCGGACGAGACCATATGCGTTCTCATAACCGTAAGGCGCCCTTCGGCGGCGGAGGGAAAATCGCGAAAAAGCTTTTCTCCCGCCAAGAGCCCTAAAACGGCATCTCCAAGAAATTCAAGACGCTGATTATCGGTAATGCGCGGCGAATCCATCTTGCACTCGGGCGTTGTTAGAGCTTCGAGAAGAAGTTCCCGACGCGTAAAACTATAACCGAGTTTCTGACAGAATTCGTCCACCCCGATTAGACCCGTTTCATCTGCGGAAAGAGCACCACATCACGTATCGAATCGCAGCCCGTTAAGAGCATTACGAGACGGTCAACGCCGAACCCAAGCCCGCCAGTCGGCGGCATGCCGCATTCAAGCGCTGAGATGAAATCTTCGTCGACTTTCTCCGCATCCTCGCCGGCCTGAATCTCGAGCGCTTCGCGCTGGGCAAGAGGATTGTTCTGTTCTGTATATCCAGGGCAAAGCTCTCTGCCGCCGACGACAAACTCGAAAACATCCACGAGAGACGGATCGTCAGCGCAGGCCTTAGCAAGAGGAACAAACTCGCGCGGCAGCCTGGTGACGAACGTCGGCTGAACGAGAGTACGCTCTATCATCTTGTCGTAAACTTCATGCGTGAGCATGAGCTGCGTAGTTACATCGTCAAGCTCGAGATTAACCCCAGCAGAAGCCGCCATTGATTTGGCTCTCTCCATCTGAGCGTTGAAATCGAGCGAGAACCAATCTTCGCCCATTCTTTCGCAAACAAGATCGCGATACGACACGCGGCGGTAAGGAGGAGTAAAGTCGATCTCTTCGCCAGACTCGCCGAAGGCTATCTTGCGCCTACCGATGACCGTGTCGCAAAGATGCGGCAGAAGACCTTCCATAACCGCCTCCATCGACTGACGGTCACCATAGGCCTCGTAAAGTTCGCAAACTGTAAATTCAGGGTTGTGCGAGCGGTCAATGCCTTCGTTACGGAAATCCTTGCCAAGCTCAAAGACCTTATTCATCCCACCGACGATAAGGCGTTTAAGATAAAGCTCTGGCGCAATGCGCATAACGCAGTCTTTATCAAGCGCGTTAAAGTGAGAGACGAACGGTTTAGCGGCGGCGCCGCCTGCCTGATCCTGCAAGATGGGCGTTTCGACTTCGGAGTAGCCAAGCCCCCACAGATACTTGCGGATCTCCATAATGATGCGTGAGCGCAAGAAGAATCGTTCGCGCGATTCATCGTTCGTCATAAGATCGACGTAACGGCGGCGGTAGCATTCCTCCTGATCGGCAAGACCATGGAATTTTTCTGGCGGCTGCTCAAGCGCCTTGGCGAGCATCGTCCATTCTTTTACGACTACAGACTTCTCGCCCTTCTGCGTCGTGAAAAGCACCCCCTCAGCTCCGATAATATCGCCGAGATTAAGCTGTTTGAACGCGGCAAACGACTCTTCGGAGAGTTCATCGCGCTTGAATATGAGCTGGAATTTGCCCGTGCCGTCGTTAAGGGTACAGAAGTTCATCTTACCCATGCGGCGGATCATCAATAACCGCCCCGCAACACGAACGGCCTTACCTTCTTCGAAGGCGGCCCTTACGGTTTTAATATCCTCGTGATCGTATCTGCAGCCGTAAGGCTCGCGACCCATCGCGCGAAGAGCCTCCATTGAACGAAGGCGTTGCTCGCGGTATTCATTCGTTTCCTGTGCCATAACAAACGCATAGTATACCATTTCACGCGAGAGGGTCAAGCATCACGGCCGCTGTTTCCTCAATCGCCTTAATGGTAGCAGATATATCCTCATTTGAATGGGCATCCGAGACAAACATCGCCTCATAGCACGAAGGAGCTACATAAATGCCCCTCTCAAGAAGTTGCGAGTACCACATAGCGAACATTTCGCTTGAGGTAGCTTTTCCGCACCATTCTCCAGCCTTAAACATCACCCCTAAAAGTGACGCAACATTAGTTACTTCAACTTTTTCTCCAAAAGCGCGGCGGATTACATCACTTAATGTTGCAGTCTTCTGCTCAAGCCTTGCGTAAATCCCAGGATCTCTCTTTAAAATCTTTAGCGTTGTAAGCCCTGCTGCAGTTGCAATTGGATTACCAGAAAGAGTCCCTGCCTGATAGACGGGCCCATCGGGGCTTACGTGGCGCATTATCTCTTCGCGTCCGCCATAAATCGCCGCTGGCATTCCTCCGCCAACAATCTTGCCAAGCGTAGTCAAATCAGGGATGACCGGCTCTTCCCAAAGAGTTTTTACCGGCCCCTGCGCCCCAGAAAGGCCAAGCCTAAAACCAGTTATTACTTCATCAAAAATAAGTAAAGCACCGTATTTATTCGTTATCTCACGCAAAAACCGCAAAAAACCTGGTTTCGGCAGAATAACCCCTTGATTGGCCGCAACTGGCTCAACAATAACTGCAGCAATATCTTTACCAGAAGTTTCAAATACGCGCTCGACAGCTTCAGTATCGTTGTACGGCACGCAGAATGTGTGCTTTGCAAAATCATTTGGCACACCTGCACAACCGGGGCTTGCGTGCGTTAAGATTCCTGAACCCGCGCGCACGAGCATACCATCACTATGGCCGTGATAACACCCATCAAATTTAAGTATTCCATCGCGCCCCGCAAAACCGCGAGCTACACGCAGCGCGCTCATAACAGCTTCCGTTCCCGATGATACCATCCTCGTTACTTCCATTGAAGGAACAAGTTCTTTTACAAGTTCGGCCATTTCGACCTCACGCTCGGTCGGCGCGCCATACGTCAGGCCATCGCTAGCAGCCTTGACAACAGCTTCCACAACCTCAGGATGCGCATGAGCTAATATCCCAGGTCCCCAAGATGAAACGTAGTCGATATATTCATTTCCATCTACATCAAAAATCCTATCGCCGCACGCCCTTGATATAAACCTGGGAATCCTTCCAACAGCTTTGCACGCGCGCACAGGGCTATTGACGCCTCCTGGAATAACGCGCTTTGCACGCTCAAAAAGAAGAGCTGAATTTTTCTCAACAATACTCATAGTTAGCGAGCCTCTGCAAGGTATCGCGCCACATCTGGCGCATGGTATGTTATGATTGCCGTAGCTCCTGCTCTCTTCATCGCCAAAAGCGATTCTAGCACAACTTTGCGCTCGTCAATCCACCCGTTGGCAGCGGCAGCTTTAACCATCGCGTATTCGCCACTAACGGAGTATGCTACTACTGGAACATCAAACGAGCGCGATATATCATGGACTATATCAAGACACGCCAATGCAGGTTTGACAATTACAATATCAGCGCCTTCTTCGATATCAGCTTCGACTTCGCGCCGAGCCTCTCGCGCGTTGGCTGGATCCATCTGGTAAGTAAGGCGGTCGCCAAACTGCGGCGCAGAGTCGGCAGCTTCGCGGAATGGGCCATACCAAGCCGATGCATATTTAGCCGAATATGCCATTATCGCAACATCCACAAAATCAGCCTCATCAAGAGCAGTACGAATTGCCTTTACCCGCCCATCCATCATGTCAGATGGAGCTACAATATCTGCACCCGCGCGAGCATAAGTAAGCGCAGCGCGAGTAAGAAGCTCAACAGTCTTATCGTTAATTACTTGTCCCGCCTCATCAACAAGCCCGCAATGACCATGACTCGTATACTCGCATAAGCACACATCGGCAATAACTAGGCAATCGGGGCAGGAGTATTTTATCCTGCGGATCGCCTCTGGCACGGGG
>JAGBXE010000024.1 GCA_017629455.1 Kiritimatiellia bacterium | reverse complement strand
TCTTCTCGACACCATCGATAGTGTAGAGGCCCATCAAAAATGAGCTTATGCTATACACCTAGTTGAAGTGGACGAGAGGTTTTTACACAAGATATTGAACTCATCACTCGAACATTCTTTACGAGCTTTGGGGCAGCGCGGATGAAATGCACAGCCCTTTGGCCAATCTGTCGGAGGAGGAACTGTACCTGGAATATCAGCTAAGGGCGCATCCTTCTCACCATCTAGACGAGGAACTGCTGCAAGAAGCCCTTGTGTGTACGGATGTCGCGGAGTAGTGAGAATCGTTGAAACATCTCCCTTCTCAACAATTTCACCAGCGTACATCACATTAACATCGCGTGAATAGCGCGCGACCAAACCAAGGTTATGAGTGATAAAAAGAACTGCCATCTTGCGTTCATCGGCAACTCGCGCGATAAGATTGAGAACATCTCTTTGCGTTGTAACATCAAGCGCCGTAGTTGGCTCATCTGCAATAAGAAGGTCGGGCTCTTGCGCTAACGCCATTGCAATCATAACGCGCTGCTGTTGCCCGCCACTCATTTCACAAGGATATGTGCGATGCGCGCCTTCAGGAAGCCCAACATCAGACAGAAGCTTTATTGCCTGCTCTCTCTTTGACTTGCCGGTGGAAATTTTGCGAATCCCCTCTTCAATCTGACGGGCAACGCGCATAACAGGATTAAGCGACTGCATCGGATTTTGGAAAACGTACGCTGTATGAGGCGAGCCTAAAATACGCCCCGATATCTCCGCGCGATCTACTAAGCCGCCTATTGCAAGCGCCGTAAGCGATTTGCCGCACCCGGATTCACCGACGAGTGCTACGCGGCCGTTTTCAGGAACTTCAAACGAAACGCCGCGAACAGGCACGGATAGCTTTCCGTCAACACGAAACGCTATTCTAAGATTTTCAACAGTAAGAACCATGCCTTTTAAGCTCGCTCAAGCGACCAAACAAAGGATGACGGCAGCTAAAACTAGAAGCAACGCAAGAAGCCGCTTAAAGAGCGGCACCTTGCAGAGAGCTGATTTATCCTCGCGGCGGCCTGTTATCTTAGCTAGCCCACGCAGCGCTAGCGGCAAGCGACCTTTGGGGGTTGCCAAAAGAGCCGCCGCACAAAGAAGCGCCAATACGGCGGCCACTCTTAACGCCTGAAAGACCATCGCCCGATCAGGCACCTGCGCCAGAGACCGAACCGATAATCTTGACCATCGGCAAGAACATTGCAACGACGATTGTACCGACGACAACGGCCAGAACGATAATGAGAGCAGGCTCAATCGCGGCGGTCATACCAGCGACAGCATTATCGACTTCATCATCGTACGTATTTGCAATGCGCGTAAGCATGTCGGCAAGAGCACCCGTTTCTTCGCCAACTTCCACCATCGATGTAACCATCGGAGGGAAGACGCTGCACTGCGAAAGCGGCTGCGTCATCGATTCACCTTCCTTAACGGAATCGTGAACGTCCTGAATAGCCTGCGTAAGAACGCGGTTACCGGTAGTGTCGCGGGTAATCGTAAGC
This sequence comes from Kiritimatiellia bacterium, assembly GCA_017629455.1. The sequence continues at coordinate 4,800 of JAGBXE010000024.1, read as the reverse complement.
GACTGGAGAATCGGTACGCCAGAGGAAAGGAGAGTGCCGAGCGTACGCGTAAACTTAGAAACTGCCGAACGCTGGGTAAGAGTACCGGTAACGGGCATCTTCAATTTAAGAACATCAAAGAAATATGCGCCCTTTTCCGTGCGGCCAATTATCTTCATAATAACAACGAACGCGACAACGCTTAACGCGATCTGAATGCCGTTTGCCTGAACAAATTCAGACGCATCAATTACGAACTGCGTAATACCTGGAAGCGCCGCGCCGTTAAGCATGTCATTAAAGACCTGCTGGAACTTCGGAATAACCGCAACGAGAAGGAAGGCCGTAATACCGATAGCGGCAACAAGAACGACGATCGGGTAAATCATAGCACCCTTGACCTTGTTCTTGATCTTCTCGGACTTTTCGGCAAATTCCGCAAGACGGCCAAGAACCACTTCAAGCACACCGCCCGCTTCGCCGGCCTTAACCATGTTGACGTAGAGCTTGTCGAAGATTTTGGGATACGCCGTCAGCGACTCCGAGAACGTTCCGCCTGCGGCAATATTGTCGGAAATGCCGTTAAGCGCTTCAAGCATCTGAGGATCCTTCATCTGGCGCTTAAGAACCTCAATGCCGCGCATAAGGGGAAGACCCGCATTAACGAGAGTAGCAAGCTGGCGAGTAAACTGCGTCAGAACCTTCGTCTTGATGCGCCCCTGAAGGAACTTGGGCATCTTAATATTGATCTTGATATCCTTACTGAGAGCGCCCTTCTTCTCAGCCTTCTTCGGCGCGCCCTTAGCAGGCTTTGCTTTGGGAGATTGTGCTGAAGACTTAACCTCGCCCAATGCAGTAGGCATCAACCCCTGCGAACGTACCGCTGCAATAGCCGAATTGCGGTCGGCCGCTTCAACGGTGCCGCGCTTTTCATTGCCCGACTGATCCTTGGCAATATACTGAAATGTCGCCATGTTTCTACTCCCCAAATACGTTTCGGTGTATTATCCTAAAAATACTCATCTAAGTCAACCCGCGCGCACGCGCGAGTTAAGTAAATTAAATCATTTTTGGATTCCCAGCTGAAACCTTCGCAGGCAAAAGCCTATTTACAAGATCATTTAACCAATATGGCATTGCGCCCAATGCCCACGTAACAAGGCGCATCGGCCAAGGAAACGCGATAAGCCCAACATCCTTGTCGGCCTTGGCTATTATCTTGCGCGCAGCCTTGTCTGCCTCCATGAAAAACGGCATTGGACAAGTGTTCTTATCGGTAATGCGCGAGCGAACAAACCCAGGGCATATTGCCGAAACCTTGATGCCTTCTGATCGAAGCATACCCCTAAGCGCTAGCGCCCACGTTTTGACGCAAGCTTTCGTAGCTGAATACGATGGACACGCCTTAAGCGGCCCGTAGCCTGCAATCGAAGCGGTAACAAGTATCTGCCGCCATTCGCCATTTGCCGCGCCGCGGCGGCGAAACACCTCAATTGCCGGCAAGACAGTATTAACTACGCCGCAAACGTTAGTTGCAAACGTACGGCGCACATTGCACTCGTCTTCAACGCCCGTACCGACACCGGCATTGGCAAATACGCGCGAAATAGGAGCTTCAGCGTTTGAGGCCTCTATCCACGAGCGCACAGCTTCTTCGTCGGTTACATCAAGAACCTCTGACGAGACCTGGGCGCCGAGCTTCCTGCAAGCATCAGCTACCGCCTCAAGGCGCGCCCTGTTGCGGCCGCAGATAAAAAGCCTATCGCCCCTTTTAGCCGAGGCCAAGGCAAGTGCCTCGCCGATCCCGGAACTGGCCCCTGTTATAAGTACGTTCATCTTAAATTAGTATGTACCGTCAATGGGTGCGCAATTGATGCCCGCATCAAGAAGGCGGCGGCGGTGAATCTTCATGCGCTGCAAGAAGTCGGCCCAATCGCGGCACTCTGCAGGCGACCAGAAAATCTCCGCTGTGGCGCACGCACGCGGCCACATCTTCCACTGGAGTTCCGTCTCATTGCAGGTATACTCAGACCAGTTACAGCACTGGCCGCCAAGAATCCACTTATGCTGCTCGGCAGGAATTCCTTCGAGCGGATCATACTCGTAGGCTTTTTTTAGCGGCAACGGCATTGTAAACCACGGATACACATGCGGATCGCCATCGATACACTGCGTATAGTCAAAGTAACAGCTTAAATGCGGGCACATCACCGACTGAAGGCCAATTGCCGCGGCAGCCTTGCCACCTTCTGCGCCTCTCCAGCTCATCACGACTGCGCCCTTCGGAGCTTCGCCGTCGAGAATGATTTCATCCCAGCCAACGGCTCTACGAGATTTCTTTGCGAGATAATCGGTGATCTGCCCCATAAACCAAGCCTGAAGATCATTTTCTGTCTTAAGGCCAAGCTTGCGCATACGCGTCTGACACCTCTGGCACGCTCTCCAGTTTGCTTTATTAACTTCATCGCCGCCAATATGAATAAGCTCACCGGGGAACATTTCAACTACAGCATCAAAAACATCAAACACCATCTTCAAAACGCGGTCGTTTCCTACGCAAATTACATTATCAACTCCATCGGCTGGCGCCTCAGAAGGATCGTCGGCAAAGCAGCCAAACTCTGGATATGCGCGCAATAAAGCCCGGCAATGGCCAGGAACATCGACTTCAGGAACGATACGGATAAAGCGCTCCTTGGCATATTCGACTACTTCTTTTATATCTTCACGGCTGTATGCAAACGGGCCGTACATGCCGTCTTCAAATTTATCGGCGAGATCCTTTTGATTCTTTGAGAAAGGCCGAACTGCACCCGTCTTTACGAGATCGGGATATTTCTCAACCGGCAAACGCCAACCCTGACTGTCCGTTAGATGCCAATGGAGCACATTAAGCTTATGCATTGCCATCTGATCAAGAACTCGCTTCACGGCTGCCTTACCAAAGAAATGACGCGAGTCGTCGATATGTGCGCCGCGCCAACCAAACCGCGGCCAGTCCTCAATCTCGCAGCAAGGAAATGTTAAGCGCCCCCAGCGATGCGTTGCAAGCTGCTCAATAGTACGAACAGCGTAAAATTCCCCAGCAGGAGAGGAGCTGGCTATCGTAATACCGTCCTTCTCCGAAATGGAAATGCGATAGCCCTCTTCTGGCAACGATTTGTCGCTCACCGATTTAAAAAGCTTATCGGAAACTGCCGTAGCTTTCATGCGAAGCTGACCTGGTAAAAGCCGAAGCGAAACCGGCTGAGGCACAATTGATGGAACAGGCAAGGATGGAGCTTCAAACGAAACTGTCGCAACGACCGGCGCATGATCGGACGTGATGCGGTCTTCCACGACATAAGTGTCGACAACCTTGAACTTGCCTGCGTTGGCGATATCAACGGCGATATAGTCGATGCAGAACGGCGTCTGGGCGTCTTCAGGCGTTTGAGGCCCTTGGGAAGATTGGCCATGGAACGTATTGACCGTCTGCACGGAAAAAACATTCAGGAACTTTCTGAACTCGTTAAGCACCTCTGAATTGGGCCTCGCATTCCAGTCGCCCGTAAAGAAAACAGGCTTAGAGTACTTCGCGAATGCGTTTCTGATGATCGGCACCGAAGCCTCGCGATCCTTTTTCGCGGCGACTGAAAGATGCGATGTTGCAACCACGCAGTCCTTGAACTCGCAGATAAGCAACACTCTCGGCTCTTCGCCCGGCAGCGGAATCTGAACGACATCAATAGGCTTTTCGCGCGAAAGCATCATAACGCCGTACTGACCGCCTTTATAAAAGATAGCCTTTGCAAATGTTGCATGCATGCCAGTAAGCCTTGCCAGTTCCGCAGGCTCATCGACCCCGGAAACGCGCGCCGTGCGCCAATCAATTTCCTGCAGACAGGCGAAATCAGGATCTTCCGCCTTTATGCGTTGAGCTGTACGTTCAATATCGATCTTGCCGTCCATCCCCTCGCAATGCATTACGTTGTAGCACATAATTTTCATCTCGGCACGAGAAGCGCCATAGCCGCAAAGCGAAGAGAGAACAAAGGAAAACGCAAGAACTGCGCACTTCAAGGAATGTTGTATTTTCATATTGCGTATTCTATCAAAGCCGCCGCATCCTCACAACCATATAGGGTGAAGAGTAAAGAGCAAAGACAAAAGAAGAAAAAATCAGAACTCGCCCGATGCGATAAAATCGGCAAGCGCAACCTGCCAGCGCGGCGTACGATAGCCTGCTACATTCAAAACGCTTTTCTTAAGCGCGGAATTTTTAGGGCGCGGCGCAGGACGAGGAAATTCCTCGGTCGAACAAGGCTCGAGCGCACGCGGAAAACGCTCACCCAGAAGACGCTTTATCTCAAGAGCAAACTCATACCAAGAACACTGTTCCTCGCACGTGCCGTGGACGATGCCCTTAATGTCGGGGCGGCTGATCAAAAATTTAATCACGCCTGCAACCGCCGCGGCGGACGTGGGGTTGCCGCGCTGATCGTTGACAACCTTAATGGGCGAACCTTCTTGGGCGCCAAGCTTTGCCATCGTGTGAACAAAAGACGGGCCTCCTGCGCCGTATAGCCAAGCGATACGCAAAATAACGGAATTATCGGGATGTATCATCCCGATCATACGCTCGCCACCCAGTTTAGATGCGCCGTAAACTGTCGATGGAACGGGGATATCGCCCTCGCCCCATGCCCACGGCTCGCTGGGAGGATTACCGCTAAAAACATAATCCGTTGAAATCGCAATCAACCTACATCCGACAACATTGCAGGCCGTCGCAACATTTCGGGAACCTTCTTCATTGAGACGAAATGCTAGCTCCCGGTT
>JAGBXE010000002.1 GCA_017629455.1 Kiritimatiellia bacterium | reverse complement strand
TGGCACGCGCATCGTACGCAGTTTGCGCGAGCGCAGGATCAAGCGTTGAGACGCGCTCGAGGGGACGGACAAAAACTGCCGCGAGAAGAACAAGCACCGAGGTTATCATACGGAATGTACCTCCAGGCGAATGTTAAGTTTTTTCGGCGCGCCGGGCAAAGATGCTAGAGTTCGCTCTATCGCTTTAAGACGCGGCCTCATTGAAAAAAGTTGCGGTGCGCTGCGAACATAAAGAACGATATAGCCATTCTCGTAGCGACCTGGCCTTAGCGGAATACCTGGGAAAAGAGATGGCCACTTCTCGGCAAGGGAATCGAAAAAGTCGTTCTTCTCTCTAATCATATCAAGAAGAACAGCATCGACAGAACTTGAAAACGACCGATGCCGACCTCTTTTGTCGACATCGATCGCTTTCCCGTAAAGATTGCGGTCGTTCACGCCGCCCCTCTTACTTTGCCTTCATCTGAAGCCACGCTTCAACAAACGGCTGAAGATCGCCGTCCATAACGCGGTTGACATCTGAAGTTTCGTGTTCTGTGCGCAAATCCTTGACCATTGTATAAGGGCAGAAGACATAGGACCTAATCTGGCTGCCCCAACCGTTTTCGGATTTCGCTCCATAGAAGCGATCCATCTCGGCTTTCTTCTGGTCTTCGTAATATTCGTAGAGCTGGGCCTTGAGCATGTTCATGGCCTTCTCTTTGTTCATGTGCTGCGAACGCTCTTTTTGGCAAGCAACAACAATGCCGGTGGGCAAGTGCGTCAAGCGGACTGCCGAATCAGTTTTGTTGACATGCTGACCGCCTGCGCCACCAGACCTGTAAGTATCAATGCGCAGATCTTCGTCTTTGATTTCAACTTCGATATCGTCGTTGATTTCAGCGACAGTTTCCATTGAAGCAAAGGAAGTCTGACGACGCTTATTCGCATCGAACGGCGAGATGCGCACGAGACGATGAATGCCGCGCTCGGCTTTAAGCATACCGAATGCATAAGAGCCTTCGACACGGAAATACACATCTTTGTATCCTGCTTCTTCGCCGGGCTGAATGTCGTATTCTTCGACCTTCCAACCTTGAGTTTCGGCATAGCGCTGATACATACGATAAAGCATCGCCACCCAGTCGCACGCTTCTGTACCGCCTTGGCCTGCATGAAGCTTGACGAACACATTGCACTGGTCGAATTTGCCGCCAAGAAGCGACTGCAAACGCAACTTACCGAAATAGCCTTCTGCTCTTTCGCACTCAGCGAGAGTGTCTCTGAGGGCCGTTTCTTGCGCTTCGCCCTCTTCCATCGAAGCCAGCTCGAGCATAACCTCAGCGTCTTCAACGCTCTTCACGAGGCTGTCGTAGGGTATGACATAAGCTCTTTCGGCATTTGTTGCCGAAATCACTTCGCGTGCCTTTGTCTGGTTGTTCCAGAAATCCGCTCCGGCCTGCAACGCCTCAAGCTCTGCAAGACGCTTGCGGCGCTCAGCAACCTTCACATAATCGGCCATTTCGGCCACTCGGACTTTCAAATCCGCTACCTTCTGCCTTACCTCTTCGGTCTCCAGCAGTTTTTCCTTTTTCTCTTCCGCCATGACAATTGCGTATTATACCAAAAGCCACCCCCGCAAGTGAAGACACTGAAGTGTTACTTCGCGTCGGTAAAGGAGCAGCTTTCGAACCTTACGCCCTTAAGTCCACGGAATTCTTCGCGTCCTTCATTCCACCAGTACGCAGCACCCTTTTGCTTCCAATTACCAGGGAATGCACCATCTGCACAACGAGTAAACGCACACCCACGGAAGACAACATCTTCCAGCTCGCGTCCCTTCGCAACGCGCAAATCAGGGAACTTGTATGCACGCGCACGGATATCAGAGAAGGTAATCTCACGAATCGCCTCCATACGAGTAAATTCCTCGCCTGTAATATCAAAGCGAATAGGCGAAGAATAGACTCGATCCATGACGATGGATGAAAACACCAAGTTCTCATAAAGCGACGGCTCAACGCCATAGTCGTCCATCCCCTTCTCGTAGGGCGGAAGGTCAATACCAATGCCGCAAGCAGAGTCGGTAATGGCAAGACCCGTGAAGGTGCAGTTACGCACCACGCCGTCATTAAGCCATCCAATGCGAATTGCATTAGCACGGCTCGTCAACTGGCAATTCGACACCGTAATACGCTCGCAGACGCGATTGCGGCCATCGCGGAACGGACGGTTATTGCACCTAACCACAATCGCGTCGTCACCTGCGAGAATACGGCAGTTTGAAATAGACACATCTCTCGATGCATTGACATGAATGCCGTCGTTATTGGGAAGGTCAGGATCGGCAAGTACCTTGACGCGCTCAAAAACGACGCGATCGCAATCGGTCACCCAATAGCCCCAGCCTGCGGCAGGACGAACGAGCGAAACATCTTGCACCAACACATCTTCGCAGCCAGCGAAGAGAATCATACGCGGCGGCCCGAGCTTGCCAGGAATACGGCGATAGCGCCAGTTCACCCACTCGTCATCGCCAAGCGGCTTCGCATCGCCAG
>JAGBXE010000023.1 GCA_017629455.1 Kiritimatiellia bacterium | reverse complement strand
TCATCATCATCCAAAGCCCTGCCAGATGTGTGGCTAACTTTATTTTCCGCATACCACTTGAGATCTTCAACCCACGGCTTTTCGATAAAGGCATAATTTCCCTTGCCGGGCAGTTGGCAATGATACTCAAAGGTGTGCGCCCTAAAGCCCATTTCGGACCATTGCGAAATCATTTTAAGGTATTTCGGATTTGTAGGACACTTAGGATCATTCAATGAATGAAGATGACAGCGCCCATGCGGGCAAATAATTACAGCCATTCTCTCTTCGTCGCACACAATAGGCTTAATGCGCTTTGGAGGCTGACGGTAATTAAGATAAATAAGCGTAGTAACGCGAGCATTCAAATCACCTTCTAAAAGCCTCGGAGCAATCCAATTGATAAAATCCCACCAAAGATCGCTTGCGCGTTCGTCGGATGAAGAATTTCCAAGGCTCGTTAACAGCTTTGCGCAATCAGAACATTCGCACCACTGCGAATTATCATCGCATGCTAGCCCATATGTCACAATCGCACCGGGTAGCGCTTTGGCGCGTTCAGATTTCAGCCTCTCAAGGAGATATTTGCGCGTTGAAATATTAGATAGGCACGGCTCGCCAACTTTCTCGCCGACTACGTATCCCCACCTGAAATCAGTTCCCGTTGGGCAGCGTTTTCCGTTAATAAGCGGAAAACGCTCAGGATGCTTTCTTATTTGGAGAAACGTCTGTGCCACTTTGCGCAGCGTTGCAGGCTTGCGATCCTTGCACCGCGTCAAATCTTCGCCAGTCTTTTTAAGCCTTTCGATTTCGGCAGCGATTTCAGTTTCATTAGTCTCGGCCATCCAGATACGATCGCCAAGCGAGCCGCCGATATGTAATAGAGGCTCCAGCCCAATATCAAGAGCATAATCTGATGAAACATCGATATTCGGCCTAAAGCCATTATGCACATTCCACTCGGTAACCTTGCGCGTCAGTTCAGGCCCAGGCAAACCTGGCACAAGCGGCTGACGCTTTGGCATGGGGTTGCGAAGATATTCACCGTCGGGAATGGAAAAATCCGAAAGCTTCTTAAAATCTGCACCCGACTCCGGATCGCACCAGTAGATGCCACCAAACCTATTCAGCAGCCAATAAAGCGCACACGTAAGCGGGAACGGCCGGCGCGACTTAATTACAAGGCTATCGTCTGTTGCAGAAATCTTAAAACCTTCTTCCGAAATTTCCGAATCGCTGCACGTCTTAAATCTAATCGATTGAAACCCCTTCGGCGCGTCGCTGCAAATCGGCAAGCGCGCCCCCGTAAGTTCATGCGTCCAATGCTGAAGCTCCGAAGCGACAAAGCGCTCATGGCGTGTAGGCTCTTCAGGTAAAACGATGCAAGATTTTGCCTGCCCACCTTCTACTAAAGAGAACGCGAAAAGAAAAGCTAAAAACATTACTATTACCCTTTGTAAATATCTTTACTTCGCAAAATCATACGTGGAAATACGCCCAAAGCGCACTACTTGTTTATAGGGCTTGCGCTCCTCAAGGAACAATGGCCGATTCCACGCGCTGAATGCAAAGCCCACAAGCTTTACAGGATACTTGGGCGGGCCGCCGACAAAAGTGCACTTTCCATCCTTGTCGATTTTCCCTGCCTGCCACTGATGTTCGGCAGAACCTATCATCTCCTCGTAAATTGATGATGAATCGGATATCGGTATCATAACATCGTTCCAGCCCTTGAACGCCAATAGCGTACGCCCTGCCGCATCATACGGATCGCTGCTGACACCGTGGCTGTTGCCGCAACTAATACGCCGCACTCCGGCAGCATCTTCAATAACCCAGTGAACCGAACCAAAACCCGCATTGCCCTTTACTCTCATGCCGATAGTGCCAGGGTCGCCCTCCAACTCAATTGGCTTATCGAACTCCACGACGGCATACTCGGCAATCGCCTTTGGAAGCTCCATATCAGGTTTAGCCAAATCGAGCTGCCAACATTCGCCTTCCGTTTCATCGAGAACCTTGCTTAACTCATACTTTCCAATCGTTCTGTACGGAAGAAATACGCCTGTCGTCTTTTCAAGAAGCGGCTCTTTATCCTTTTTAAGTTTAACTCCTATCGGCGACTTAGGATCGACTGCAACGCGCCCGCCCATGGGAGGCCTAAGCCATGATTTCGAATAATCGCGCTCACCGCAAACTCTAGCCGATTTAACTGCGCCAGGCTCAGCGACAATATAGCGCACCCAATCGTCAGCCGTGAAGCGATATCGTTTTAAACTGCGAAAGATATTCCAGCGATTACTTTGCATCTTGAAAGTTCTTCCGTATGCGTCAAATGTTTCAAAGCGCCCTGCCAACGATACTTCAAGAGGCGCCGCACCGTTTGAAGTCCAAAATACCGTAACGCTCTTTCCGTCGCGGCGCATAAACTCTACTGCATAAACGCTTTCATCGCCCGTTGGAATATGGCGAAAGTCAGTCACCATATCGAGCATCTTCGTTGCCGTAGCCGTCGTCACAAATGACTTCTTCGGGTAATGGTAAGGGTTGCGCAGGCAATGCCCGGCCTGCCCCCAGAAACCTGCCGCATAGCGGTTGCCTACTTCTTCAAGGTTGCCGAGGCTTATGTCGGGGAAACGCCACAGGTGCGATATCACGAAATCGCGCGCATACCACGCGGCAGCTCTATCTTGTCCGATTATTGCCGCTGTGCGGTAATTAGACTCCCACATATTGTTGACCTTCCAAGAATTATATCCAAACGCGCGCGCCGTCTCATACATATAATCTGCGCACTGGATATTAGCTTCGCCAAGCTTTTCAGGAAGCGTACATCTATTGAGAACTTCAAGGCCCATATAGTCGCAATACGATTCCGGGAATCCATCGCGAATCATATTGCCGATAAGGGCAGTGCAAGCGAGAGAATTGCCCATGCATATTTTCACCTGCGGAAAATTCTCTCTAAAGAATTTAACCGTATCTACAGCATTTGTAAAACGCCTATGCTGCGACTCTTTCTTATCGGTTCGCCAAATTAGGTCATCTGTCGGCTTTTGCCCCGTCATCTCAGGAGCCTGGCAATAAGCCCACGGATACCCTTCGTGGAATATCATGAGGCTCTTTGTATGCGGATCATCAACCAAACTTTTAGCAATCGCCTCTTTAAGCTTAGCCTTGTCGGAGCGGTGGCGATTAAAAATCATATTTAGATCTGCCGGCGAAATAAGCCATTTAGCGCGCTTCTCAAAATCGTACACACCTAAATTGCACGGTGCACGCCTCGCGCCCAGCTTCTTGGAAAGCTGGCCTACGATGTCGATATCGGAACACGAATAGTGCGAGCCGAAATACGCACAAATTATGTAAGGCCCTTCGCCGCGCCCCGATGTGCGCGTATCGCGCCCAAGAAGCGCAAACGATGCCTTATGCTGTAAAAGCTTCCTTTCGCCTTCGTAAAGTTCAAAGTCAAGCGAATACCAGCCAGGCAACTTCTCGGCAAGAGGAACAAGAATTTTCTCATCGGCTTTTACGGTGCGCGCCCCGCTCGAAGCAGGATGCCCTTCCGCGTCAAATGTGCGCCACTTAAGCGTATATTCGCCTGGCCGCTTAACGCGAAGCTCGACGCCAGTTTGCGGCACTTCGTCGTCGGCAAAAACATTACCGGGAACAGTCTGAAAGAAATCCATTTCGCAGCCGGATTTCTCAAGCTCAACACCGTAGACGGTAATAGCGCTCGTAAATTTCGCATCAGGCATATCACGCTCGTCAAAACGCGCTCTGTGGAAAGCATATGTCCTGCCCAGTAATTCCAGATCGAGATAGCGCCCGTAGCCCGACAACTCAAGCGGGAAAAGATGTGTACCGCGGCGATCTGAAAAAATAATGTCGGGAATCTGCCCCATCTCAAGCGGCACTTCTACACGCCACAGCGGCACTTTCTTGCCGCCCAATTCAACGGTGCCAACTTGCGTCTTATTGGCGCAATCAAGCTCTACAAGCGTCTGCGCAAGGCTGCTTACACCGCGCCCACCTGTAAAACCTTTTACATCGTTGTAACGCGAAAGCCGAATCGTAAAAGCGCGATCCTTCTTGCTGTCAGGATCTGCCGCGCAAGTTACATACGCACGCGTATACTGCTCGCAGGCAACTGTGCGCACGCAAGAGTTAGTCATTGCCCTAAGGGATATCAGCTCTTCGTTTTTCTTCGTAGCTTTGGAAAGATCGAACGCATCAAAGTTGACGTATTCAAATTCGCGCTTCGCCCATTGAGGACGAGTTGGGAACGAAACTGAAGATGATGCACCCAAATCAATTACGGCATTAGGCCTGCCGCCTACACGCCGCGAACCGATATAATTTCCATCCAAATAAAACCGCGCCCTGCCGGCTTCATACCGCAAAGACACAGTAATTGACTTAGGAGCTCCTATTTTATAATCAAGGCCAAATGGTTCAATTTTAACGCCGCCCTTGATTGGCGCAATGGCAACAGTAACTGGAGCGCTTTCAGCAAACGAAAACCTAAACTTCGCCTCCCTCGATAAAGGCAGACTTACAGCCGTCTCGAAAGCATCGCTCGGTATGGGCGTAAGCGCCCCGTCAGCCTGAATCTCTGCAAGTACGCCAGAAATGCGCATATTTCTAATTATCGTATGCGGGCGATTCTTTTCATATTTCGATGCCCCAGCTGCCGATCCTACTCTAAGAGAACAAGTTCCCTTAGGCAATGCCTTAAGCTCGCTTTTTATCTTCTGCCACTTACCCTCACTCTCGGCTGTTTGCGGAACTTTCACATAGCCAACGCGTCTAGCAGTCGCAAGTACATTCCCTTCTTTATCCTGACAGGCAAACCAAAATTCAACATTCTGATTACCAAGATACCCTATTGGCTTAAGGACTTCACACTCGAAAACTACGCTTTCACCATCAACTGGAATAAACGATTCACGCGTTAAGCGCGAATGCCTATTGCCTCCATGCCCCGTAACTGAAAACCATCCGTTAGTTTCGACAAAACGCCCTGCCTCCCAGTCGGCAACCTCCATCAACGAAAAGGTAGCCGCCAATAAAACGCTAAGCATTACAAGCCTCCATTACTTAACAATCATCACAGCGCCAGTAGGAACAATGCGGCACGAAACTACACCATCGCTGACTGAAAAGATACCGCGCGCTCCTCTATACCCAGACCCACGCAGCCTCCACTTCGAAAGATCGATTTCGTCTCCCTCGTAAGAGACAACTTCAAACTCTTCTCCCTCGGAAAGTGGATCAAGATAACCTGATGGATTTCGCCCTAAATCAACCTTAACAGTTCCTTCAAGCTGCACATCTGCAGCAAGTTTAAGTGTGCCTTGAGATGCGCTCTCATTATCTACATCAAGCGAAAATGTCGGCGAAGAGAGAGTTCCGTTTGCAATCGTTCCAGAACCGGCAAACGACTTGCCAACGCACGATGAACCGTCAAGATTGAAAACGCCATCCTCAACTTTCGTTAATCCCGTATAAAGCATATTGGCCGCATTAATAGTCAAGCTTCCCCCTCCGCGCTTTACTAACCCGCCTGCACCGGAAAGATCGAGTCGCCACGAATAGTCGCTGCCGCTTTCGGGCGAAAGAACAAGCCCTTTGCCTTCGGCCACTACGCGCAGGTTCAGGTTTGTCGGATGGAACTCGAACGACCCAGGCCCCGGATACCATTGCGAAGAATCGAACGAAAGCACGAACGGTATGTTTACGTACTGCGTGCCGGAGAAGCATATCGTATCACACTTTAAGACAGAGCCATTGGCAAACAAGAAATCATTTGTCGTTCCAGCTTTCGCCGTTATAACTTTTATCTTAAGAGGATCGCCGGCAGCGTTCTTCGCCAACTCCGCTCCATCAAATACAAACTTGCTGCTGCCATTGATCGACATGTCTGAAGCAGCATAGACTTTACTGCCATTACGAACAGTCCACTCTGGGCAAACTGTTATAGGCTCACCAGAACCATTTGGGCTAAACGCCGAAGCCATCGACATCGTCGAGCCGTCGATAAGAATAATAGGTGCAAGTTTTACATCCGACGTTCCTGCCGAATCCGACAAGCCGAAAAAGTTATGACAGACAAGATTCGCACCATTAGTCACGTAAAGATACGGCATATTCATTGTGTTAGGCGCAGTCGTACCAAGCTTCATAGCAGTTGCAAACGCCAATCCGCCCGGAGAGTTGCGAACATCGAGAGTAACGCCATCTACGACAAGCCCTGCCTGCGCACCGCCACGCAAAAGATCAGCCATCGGCCCGCCAATTGCAAAAGTGTTTTTAGCATTTACCGTACCCTCGCCAGCAACGCGCAATTCACCTTCAAGGACTGTAAGGCCCGCGTATGCACCCGATTCAAACGTGCCATCCGCGGCAAACTGGAGAGGATTACTGGGAACAAGACGCGTATCACGCACAGTAACGCCTTGTCCGTCAGAAGCTGTAATAGTCGCAGTGTCACTCGACACGAGAGAAAGAGCGCCTGATCCAGTTTTAATAATCGAACCGGATTTCGCTGTCCAAGAACGCATTGCTGCGCCCCTGGAAACATTAATAACTACTGGTGAGCTGCCTGCATCAATTTCAATTTTATTTTCTATAACATCAGAAGGATTTTCGAATCTCAAATCAAATACACCGCT
>JAGBXE010000265.1 GCA_017629455.1 Kiritimatiellia bacterium | reverse complement strand
TGGAGCCCTTCATTCCTTCCGATCCAGGCGTAAGGACTATCTTAGCTCCGTAAGCTGCCGCAAGCTTGCGCCTCTCTACACTCATTGTTTCAGGCATTGTAAGGATTAACTTATACCCTCTTACGGCAGAAACCAATGCTAGCCCGACGCCCGTATTGCCGCTCGTCGGCTCTATGATTGTAGCTCCCGGCTGCAAAATGCCTAATCTTTCGGCCTCCTCAACCATTGACAGTGCAATCCTATCTTTAACACTGCCTCCAGGATTGAAATATTCCACCTTTGCTAAAATACGGGCCTTGCCCTTATTTAACTTTTTGGAGATTTCAACAAGCGGACAAGAGCCTATCGTTTGAAGAATATTCTTTGTTACGCTTTTCATATCTTAACTCCCAACGAAATTAAATACTGCCCGAAGCGACTGGCGCAATTACGCTTTTGCAGTTATCTGCCGATAACACTCATACGAGGCAATTGATACGGCATTTGCAAGATTTATCGACCGCGCATGCTCGCCAGGCATAGGAATCTTAAAAAGAGAGTTTTTATATTGCTCATAAAAATCGCGCGGCAAACCAGAGCTTTCATTTCCAAATACGAGAGCGTCGCCACTTTTAAAGCCGCACTCGTAAAGAGATTTCTCGCCATGCGTAGAAAGGAAAAATACGCGTTCAGGCTTTGCTGAAACAAGGTATTCTTCCCAAGTATCGTGAATTTGCAAATCAAGATACGGCCAATAATCTAAACCTGCACGGGCAATCGAACGGTCGTCGAGTTTAAAGCCGAGTGGACGCACGAGATGAAGCTTTACGCCAAGCCCGACGCACACCCTACCAATCGCGCCAGTATTATGCGGAATTTCCGGCCTTAAAAGAACTATCGAAAAATCTGCTTTCACAACTACTTCGTTTTGCAAATTGCAATAGGAGCTATTAACGGCATGACGCGCCTTCAACATTATCCAGCATCGCCCGGAACACCTTGGCAGTATCGCGCCCAAGTTCGCGGCACTTCTCCGGCGTTACCACCGCTCCGTTGGCGTTGGCGAACGGCACCTCGTAGGAGCGGGCGATTTTAAGCCCCTTCACCTTGTGGCAGGCCCAAATGACCGCACTCCATCCCTGCTGGTAGTTGACACCTTTGTTCCATTCTTTGCCGAACGGCAAATCGTCTGCCGCGCGATACCGCATCGAGCCGCACTGCAACTTTTCTAGGAGCTGCGAGAAGCGCTTTTCCGCCGCCACATCCGGAAGAATCTTTGGATCTTTCCACGGAGTATAGACCCACTCGTTGTATCTGCCGCGAATCCACGGACAATGAACGTCAATAAACATATCAAGCCGCCCTTCGGCGTGAGAGGCAATCCACTCTGTAATCGCCTTCGTCTCCGGATAAAGAAACTCTGAGTAGTCGCGGTTGTGGTCGTGAGGCTTGCGCACCTTGCCCTGATCGCCCGCCTGCACACCGTCGTAATCGGCAAACGGCACCATCATAAGCTCCACGTTTTCCCTAAGCCAGGTCCCAAGTTCATCATCGGCTAAAAACGCCTCGGCGACGCCCTCTAAAACCCAGCTCGCCGTCGTCTCAGAACAGTGATGGCGCGCCGACATGAAAATGCGGAATTTAGGCTTCTTATCGATGCAGCCGAAACGTGCGCGCGGAACGTCAACGCCTTTGCGCGAAGCGCAGAGCGTATCAACGGCAAAGCGGCTGCCAAGAACAGACGAGTGCTTTGCGACGAACGCATCCCAATTTGCACGCACGTACGGATGGCACTCGTAGAAAAGAACATCATTCTCGCCTTTGGCGAAGATGTACGTAAATGTATCCGCACGGCTCTTCCCGTCGAG
>JAGBXE010000264.1 GCA_017629455.1 Kiritimatiellia bacterium | reverse complement strand
TTGCTAAAGGTGGTTTGGGTGGCGGCGGACGCGGCGGCGGACAAAGAGCTAATACTGAGACATATCCCGGTGAGGACGGTACCGACGGTCTTGGCGGCGGCGGCGGCGGCGGCGCGGCGACGGGCGATAGTTACTCGCCGGGCGGTAATGGCGGTAGCGGCTGCGTCATCATCCGCTATCGTGTGAGACCTATGGGGTCTGTTCTTGTCGTTGAATAACACTTTTAATAATGATCAAACTAACTAAAAAGAGTTATTAAAAATGAAAAACATAATTCTTAGAAGATTTTACTCTGTTGCGATTGCGCTTTCGGCAACATTCATCAGCGCTTTCGGTTTTGCCGATGTGCCTGAAATAAGGTACACGGAAACGGCGCCGTTTAAAGACGGAAAGGTTATCGAATCCGCCTGGGCGCATGCGGATGTCTGCACGCGCTTTTTGGAGGTCATTAAAAACGATGTCGCGCGCAACCAGACCGAAGCGCGTATCCTTTTTGACGACACGAACCTTTACGTGACGATCAAAGGGTATTTCGACTCTCAGTACAATCGCGGCAACCCGAAGGATGGTATGGGCCGCGTCAATAACTACGAGTTCTTCATCAAGATGCCGTCGCTTGAATATATTCATGTGATGGCGAGCGAGTTCGGTAAAATCTATGTCGGCAGAGGAAAGACGCAGCTTGCCGATTCTGGCGTGACGCTTGGCGTCGAAAAGGGCGACGGTTTTTGGGTTGCGAACATAACGCTTCCTTTCAAAACTGTCGGCTGCTCGTCGCCGAAGAAAGATATGTCCGCTAAAGTTGGAATCTTCCGCTGGAATATCAATGTTCACGAACGCGAAAAGCTCTGGGAAAACCGCGGTATCGCCAGCGGTTTTACGGCGAACAAATACGTATACGCCATTCCGGATCTCTGGGCCGATATGACTTTGACGCGTAAATCCGGTAAAAGCAGGGTCGTTGAAGGCCCTACGTTCGGCGCACGCGTGAATCTTTTCCCGAATCCCGACTTCAATGTTCCGAGCAAATACTCGATGTGCGGAAAAACCGTTCATACGGAAACTATGGCAATGAGCGGCGAATGGGTGCTGCGCGGTTCGGGTAAGGATTATCAGTTCGCCCAGTTGGGCGCGCGGATGCTCAAGCCGAATACGCGCTACACGCTCGTCGTTAAGGCGCGCAGCTTCGGCGCCGGCAGCGGCCTTCGCATCGTTCAGATCGCCCGCGGAAAGAACGGCAAAACGAAAGAAGGCCGTTATGTGACGATGATGACCCCGCTCGGGCCGGAGATGCACGAGTATTTTCTGCCGTTTACGTCCGCCGAAGATGAATCATGGACGATGGTGTTTTACAAGGTCGACAACCGCGCCGATGATACCGGCATTGATCTCGCGTCCGTGCGTTGCTATGAGGGCGATATTTCGTCGTTTGAAGTCCGTAAGCTTGTGCGTCCAGGGCGTATGGCCGTCGTCAAGGGAACTGAAATACCGGTCAAGCCCAATCCGATCGGGCGCTTTGCCAAGAAGTTGAGCGTTCTCGCGTTTGTGGGCAGCAAATACGACCTGCGTGAACCGGAAGAGATTTTTGCCGGCACCAGTGTCGATCTCGACGTGCTGCTTCTTGAAGGGAAGTCGTCTGACATCTATTCCACTTACGGAGATACGAAGTGTATTACCGACCGTATCACCAAGGGCGAGTATAATCTCGTGATGGTGCCGCTTGACAGCGCATTTAAAATGGGTAAGGAGATGGTGAAATACATCCGTAAATGCGTTGAAAACGGCGCCGGATTGTACATCGAAGCGCAGGTAAAAGGGTATGGCGAGCTTCAAGCGCTCCTTAAAGACGTGAAAAACGGCAAGTTGGGCAAGGGGCGCGTTGTCCACGTTAAGACGGCCGGCGGAACTTTCCAGTATCTTCCGCGCACCAGGGATAGAGAGGATGCGGTTTCGCTTTTCCCGTCTGACGTTAAGTTCCAGCGCGTCGCGGCCGACGCGTGGCGCACGGCGGTCGGGGATTTCGTGAAAACTCCCGCTGCTGACGAAAAGTCGCGTACGATTGTCTATGCCGGGCAGAAGCACGTCCTTACGAAGAAACTCGACTCGAAGGGCGCAACGATCGATTGGGTCGAAACGGTAACGCCTACTGCCGACGCGCGTCTTGGTACTTTCTCGGACGACGGCAAGGTGTCGTCGGTAGCCGTCGAGGGCGATGTTGCCGGCGTGACGCTCAAATGGGGTTTCAGAGATTTCTCCGGCCGTATTCTCGCGGCGGGGGAGGCCCCTGCGGCGGCGAAGGTCACGTTTGAAGTGCCGCGCGCGAAGCTTTACACGAACTTCGGCGGCATTCGTCTTGCGCTCGTCAAGGGCGGGCGTGAAATCGACGTGCGCGGCGAAGCCGTCTTTGTCAAAGATAACGATAAAAAACGTCTGATGGACGATTACACTCCGTCGATGTGGCCGGGCGACGGCTCGACGGAAGAGATGGCGCAGCTTGAAGATATCGGTATCCGTTCGGCGATTCTTCCGTGTGCGGGCGCGGTCCGTCCGGCCGCGACGATCGCATGGGGATTCGGCGTCGGCAGCGGCTGGGTCGGCGGCGGCTCGACGTTCTGCGGCTGGGCGCAGAAATCGAATGTTCGCGCGCAGAACTTCAATACGAAGAAGTGGCGCGAAGAGAAAGCGAAAGGCATTGTCAAAGAGGTGTCAGGAACAAAGGAATACGGCTTACTTGATTATGCGCTTTGCGATGAGCCGAATCTCTCACGCCCCGGGTTGGCGGACGAAGTCGATGCTCACCCCGAAAATCTTGCCGAGTACCGCGTCAGGATGCAGAAGAAATACGGAACGATCGCCGAGTACAACCGTCGTCATGAGACAAGCCACAAGTCATTCGCCGATCTCGATCAGGCGTTGCAGGCAGATGCGCGCAAAACGAAGAAGTACGCCGAGTTCATCGAATGGCGCAACTTCAACGTCGACCGCTGGTGCGAAGCCATTAAGTTCGTTTCCGATAACGCTCGGGCAATTGACGATGCGCCGTTTACAATGTGCAATTCGTTCGGTCAATCCGCGCTTTCGGGCAATGACTACTGGAAGCTCCTGACGAAGGCCGGCCTTGATTTCTCTACCGAGTATACGGCGATGGTCTATTTCGGACGCAATCCGATCTACAACTTCGACGAGTTTATCCGTTCGTTCCGCCCGGACATGCGCTGCTGGGGGTGGACAGGATATTTCTATACGACCGGTCGGGCGCGCTTTATGCCGTGGTGGACGGCGTGCCACCGCTACGGCGGTTTCGCATGGTATGCCGCGACGGCCCCCGGCTACAATATCGTCGACTCCCAGACGTACGCGCGCACAATCGACGGCGAAGAACTGCGTCAGTCGCTTCTCGATATGCGCGTTCTTGACGGTTTCGGCAAAGTCCTCACCTGCTGGCAGTGGGATACGCGCGATGTCGCTCTTTATTACTCGCACGATTCGATGCTCCTTTCGACCATCCTTGGAACGGAAACCAAGAACGGCGAGATTTCAACGTCCGGTCCGCTTCACAACTTCATGTATTCGCGCCAGGGAGCGCAGTATACGGTTGAGGACCTCCTGTACCAGCACGACTTTATAGCGCCGCAGCAGATCGTTGAAAATAACCATCTTGCGTCGTGCAAGGCGCTCTTGATGCCGCGCATTATCGCGATGAGCGACGCGGAAGTCGCGGCCGTCAAATCGTATCTCGCAAAGGGCGGCAAGGTCATGTGCGACCAGTTGCCGGGCGATTACGATGAGCTCGGGGTTAAGCGTTCGGTCAATCCGTTCGCGGGGCTTGAAGGAATAACGGTTTTCGGCCGGAACTTCGACGACTGTGACAAGACCTGCCGCGCGGAAGTGAAGAAGTTCCTCGTCGCCGCCGGCGCCAAGGCCGCGCTCCAGTGCGACGATATGGTCGAACATTTCGGGCGTGAGGCGATGCATTACGTCTCCGGCAACGCCGACCTCTACGCAGTTATCCGCATGGGCGGACGCTCGTGCGACGATGACGCGCTTACCTTCCGCTTTGCCAAGAAGGGCTTTGTCTACGATGTGACTTCTCGCCGCTATCTTGGAGAAACCGACAGCGTGACGACGAAGGTCAAACTTGAAGAAGGGCGCGCGTTCGCGGTGCTGCCTTCGAAGATCGAAGGCGTTGATATCGCCTCTCCCGCCGCGATCTCGCGCGGCGAAGATGTTGCCTTGTCGTTCGCGATCAAGTCGGCCGATCTGACGCCCGAGTACGTCATTCACGTCGAACTTATTCCCCCGTCAGGGAAGGCGCGCTTCCACTTTAAGCGCAATATTTCGACGAAGAACGGCAAGGCGTCTTTCCGCTTCCCGGTCGCTTTGAACGACGAGGCGGGCAAATGGACGCTTCGCGCCGTCGAATCGTTGACGGGAGTCTATTCGGAAAAAACGTTGATTGTAAAGTAAATAGCTGTTGAAAGTTAGCGGATTTTAGCATGAAGAGTTTGTTTTTTGTCGGCGCAGCGCTTTTTTGCGTCTCGTCGCTCGCTGCGGCCGGTTTTGAGAATCGTTGGGTGTCGGTCGATTTTGACGATCAGGGGCGGCTTGTTTCCCTGCGTGAAAAGAAGTCGGGTCGCGAACTTATCGCGGCGAAACATCCTTTCGCTGAGGTAGTTCTCGCTGACGGAAAACGGGTGGCCCCCTCGGCGCTGACGGTCGAAGGCGACCGTCTGCGCTTTAAGTTCGGCAAGCGCGGCGAATTGTCGCTATCGGTAAAACCGTTTGATGACGGTTGGACGCTTACGACCGAATCGTTTACCGTTAAAGACGCAAACGATCTCATCTTCGCGCAGGTAACTCCCCTCTGCAATACGCATAAGGGCCTGACGTCGAATATCGTCTGCGATGATAAAAGCGCGGTTGCCGTTCGCGGCTATACGCCAGATATCGACATGCCGTCGGTGGTGACCAATACGGCAATAGCCGAATATGCTCCAGACGATCGCACAACATGCGTCTCAATTAATAAACGATTTGGTTTTACCGGCAAGTCGGCGGGCTTGAGCGCAGGTCCACGAGGCGAAATTCTAAATATGCTTAAAACGATGACGCTCGTCGCGGGTGTGCCTCGTTCAGACTGCGGGGGCGCGTGGAGCAGCGAGTCCGAGGCGAACAGAAACAGCTATCTGTTCGCCGCGTTCATGGATTATTCGTCTCTTGACGATTGGATTCGTCTTATGGACAAGGCCGGCTGCACAATGCTCCATTTCCACCTGTGGTGGAAGACGCGCGGCTCGTATGATGTCGCCCCGTCATGCTTCCCGGGCGGCCTTAAACAGCTTGCCGAGGCGGTTTCCCGCGTTCACGCGGCCGGCAAACTTGCGTGTACTCATACTCTGTCGGCCGCGATTGAGTTCGGCGACCGGTATATCTCTCCGGAATGGTTTGACCAATATGTGACATCGGCCAGTTATACCTTAGCCCGCCCGTATCGCGAAGGCGACATGGAGCTTTACGTCAACGAACGGCCGTGGTCCGGGCACTGCCGCACGCTCAACGGAGGAAATAACGGCAATGTTCTGCGCATCGGAGACGACCTTGTTCAGTACACCGACTTTACGACTAACGCCCCCTACCGTTTTACGGGTGTTCATATCGCCCGCGAGCCGTGGGGCGATTTCGAAGTCTGGGATCCGACTCAGGCGGTAACAAGCGAGTTTGACGAAACGGAAAAAGAGAAACGCCCCGGGCGGCGTTTGAGTCGAAAGGCCTATCCGGCGGGTTTTGCCGTTGACTATCTCCATCACCGTTATGGCGAGTTTTATGCGAAAGTTGGAAGCGAACTTGCCGAACGCCTTACCGACGAAATTGCCGACAAGTTCAATCTTTGCAAGTTTGACGGCATTTTCTTCGACGGAGCGGAGGGGCAACCAGGGCGATACGAGCGCGACGTCATGACCAAGCGTACTTTTGAGAAGTTTAAGTCGCGCACAGGTTCAATCATCAATTCACGCAGCATCAGTGATCCATATAACTGGTGGTTCCGTTCGCTTCAGGGAACGTGGGATTATCCGAATTACGGCCTCAGGTCATTCTTCGACAGGCATATTAAAGTTTTTAAAGAAAATAACGAGGCCGATTTTATGCCTCTTGATCTCGGGTGGGTGACAACGCGCGGTCCTTCGATAAAAGGACGCGGTTACTATCCCGAGGAGATGGAGTATGTCGGGTGTAAGTCCGCCGCGAACGACGCGATCGTCTCCGTGAACGGCGCGCGTGTTTCCGACGGACCCATCGTCTATTCGATGGACGATCAACTTACGATATTCGGCTGGTGGTCGCGTGCGCGGTATGCACGCGCTTTTAAGCCGGGGCTTCAGACGCGCATGGTTACGCCCGGCGAAGAGTGGAGGCTTCGCCAGAACGCCGAGGGCGAATGGCGCGTCCAGCCGTTCGTCACGAAGACTCATCACATCAGAACGCCTAAGGCCGCTACGTGGTCGTTTGACGCTGCGTCTCCCAAGTCTGCAGCGCTTCGCGTAGCTGCGCTTTACTCCGTTGACGAGAAGGCCGCGAAAACGAATACGGTCAGAATCATAGACGCGCTTATGCTGCCTACGCTTGAGCGCGAGGCGGCCAAGAGCGTCGTCATGACGGCTGAAGCTGCTGCCGATCCCGTCCGCGGCGAAACGATCCGCATCACCGCGCGCAACGACGGCGCTCCGCGGCAGGCGTCCTGGGCGCGGCTTTCGCGCGTCATACCGGAGCGTCGGACATTTGAGGCAAATGCGGTTTCGACCTTGTGGATCAAGGGAGACGGTTCGGGCGCGACACTTAATGTTCAATTGAGGCGATAGGCCGAAAAGGGGCTTGTGACACATTCTGAAAATCTCGTAAAACTTGATTTCGTCGGGTGGCGCAAGTTTGATCTTCTACTCCGCGAAAGAGACGCCGACGAGTCTTCCGCGTTTGACTGGCCCTACGATGACAAGAATAGGCTTAATACGCAGTGGATTCTGTTCCGTCCGCAGATGATCGGAGATTCGATTGATCGCGCGAGTTTCTGGCTGAACGGGATTCCTCAGGGCAAGAGCGCTACTGTTGAAGTAAGCGCGTGGGATTCCGTGCCGATGATGCGCGGAACGCTTCGCTCAGGAGCGAAGGTATCGGTAAACGGGTGCGCTTATACAGTTCCTTTTGAAATGGCCGGCGGCGAATATGCCGAACTTTCGGACGGCGTCTGGACGCATTACGCCGAGTCGGGCGAGAAGCTTGCGCGCATGGTGGCCGAGCGGGCGTTCAAGTTTAACTCCGGCAGGAACGAGTTTTCGTTTACGGCAGAGAATGCTTTCGGTAGCGCCGCCCGAGCGGAAGTTACGGTGTTTCTTTACGGGAAGGATGAACCCGCCTTTGGCGAGCTCACTTCCGAGCAGCGCAAAAGGCTCGCTTTCGAATACGAGCGTCCGCAGATATTCTCGCCCGCGGCCGGGCTTGAAGGGCGCTTTAATGTGCGCGTGCGGCCCGGTGAAAAGGCGCGGCTCGGGTTCGAAATCTACGGTCCTGTCGTCAATCCTTCCGTTTTAGGACGCAAGATGAACGTGACGCTTCGCGACGCGTTTGACAAGATCGTAAGCGCAGACGGCAGAACCTGGGAGGTTGTGCGCATTACGCCCGGAGAGCTTGGGTATGAAGCGCGTATTTCCGCTCCCAAGCGTACGCGCCTTGGAGGCGGAATCTTCGACGCTCCGCTTCCGATTCTTGCGGGCGGGACGACGATCGTGGACGTTTCGGCCGACGAGGCGAAAGGAACGCGCGTTACATTCTTCAAAAGGTATCTGACCGATGAGGCTTCGACACCTGCCCACCGCACGGATTGGGCCGCAGGTTCATATCATTATCTTATGAATGAAATGAGCAGGGCTTCCCGCGGGCAGGAGTTTGATTTCGTCGTTTTCGGCGACTCGATTACGATGGGCTGGATTTATCCTTCTGCCGACAAAGGCTGGCCGGGCGGGCGTGAGGTTTGGGAGCGCAATTTTGGACACCTCAAAACGGCGAATTTCGGCGTGTCCGGCGACCGCACGGAGCACCTTCTGTGGCGTATCGAAAAAGCGGGCCAGGCGGACGGTTGGAAAGCGAAAAAGATTTTTGTCGCCGTCGGTGCTAATAACCTTGGGCAGCGCGGAGATACGCCGGAAGAAACGTTTCAAGGAACTAAGGCGATCGTCAAGGCCTTGCGCGAGAGACATCCCGAATCGGTCATCTGCGTGATAGGGACGACACCTAGAAAGGATGTAGGCGGTATGGGGGCGATGGATGCCTGGGTGCGTGAATATAACGCATTACTTAAGACTCTTGCAGGTGGGTCGGTTCGTGTTTATGATATCGGCGAAGCCTTCAAGACTAATTCGGGCGAGTTCAGAGCCGAACTTTTCCGCGATGGGCTCCATCCTAACCCCGCCGGTTACGAGGTGTATGCCGAAGAACTTAAGAAGATTCTTAAATCCAACTAAAAGGTTTAAAAAATGAAATTTAAAATCTTTGCAATAACAGTTTGTACGATAGCGTTCACGGCGCTTTCATCTCAGCGTAATTCAGGGTTGAAAGATTTTGGAGTTGCGTATTATCCCGAAGCGTGGCCCGAGGAACGTTGGGAGACGGATCTTAAGATGATGCACGATCTCGGCATTAATCTTATCCGTATCGGCGAGTTTAACTGGTCGGAGTTCGAGCCTACGGAAGGCGTCTTTAATTTCGCGCCGTATTTAAGGCTTCTTGATCTGTGTGAAAAGTACGGCGTAAAAGTGATGATGTGTACGCCGACTGCGGCAACTCCGAAATGGATGCAGGCGGATTATCCTGAAACGGAAAAAACTCGCATCGACGGTACAAAGCCCGGTTGCGGCATCCGTCAAAGTACTTGCTTTACCAATAAACGGTTCCGCTTTTTCGCGCGGCGCATCGTAGAAAAGATGGCGGAGGCGTTTAAAGACCATCCGGCTGTCACCACATGGCAGATCGATAATGAACTGAGTATTTACGGGGCGACGAAAGAGTGTCACTGCAACGGCTGTCAGCAGGCTTATCGTGAGGATCTTAAGCGCCGGTACGGAACGCTCGAAAATCTAAACCGCGAGTTCAACGGCTGCTTCTGGAGCGCTCGCTTCACCAAGTGGGAAGATGTACGCCTTCCTATCGATTTCCGGCGCACCGGATGGTGGCGCGATTATGTGCGTTTTCTGGGCGATCAGGTTCTTTCCTACGCGCTTGAACACGCCGACATTCTTCGTAAGGCGAATCCGAAATGGAGGATAACAACGAATAATCCGTGCTGCTCGGATATTATTCGCACTGACGTTCTTTTCCGCAATCTCGGCTACGCCTCGGCTGATACGTATTGCTTTTCAGAACGTGCCGACGCATTGCGCAGAACTTGCTGGACCTGGACGATGTTCCGGGGGCTTACGGGGAGTCAGAAACCGTTTATGATCGGCGAAACGGGAGCGTTCTGCTTCAACGCCGACATTGATTATTCTTTCGAGCTTGTGAAGCCCTGGTTCTGGCTCATGGTCGGGCACGGCGCGGAAAGCGTTATGTATTTCCGCTGGCGCATGTCGGTTGCGGGCGAAGAGACGCACGGCGCGATTCTGCCGTGGGATGGACGCAAGACTTTCATCTATGACATGATTAAAAAGCAGATGGAAGAGTACAAATCGCTGCCCGATTCGATCGCGGCGCTTCCTTTCGACAAGGCCGATGTCGCCATCGTGCACGATGCCGCCAGCTACGGTGCAGTTCTTGCCGAAGTTGCAACGTTTAAGTGTCCCGATGTGATGCGCGAGACGGAGTGTGCCATTTTAACGGCGCTTAATAGACACGGTGTTAAAACGGATATTGTTCAGCTTTCTAGCGATATGAATCTCGAGGAGTATCGGGTAGTGTTTCTACCGCTTTGTTTTTCCGCTTCCGAGGATGTTCAGTTGAAGCTACGAAAGTATGTCGAGAAGGGTGGCGCTTTAGTTGCGGTCAACAGGCTTAATTTCGCTTCTCCTCTCGGCGGCTATTATTATCCCAAGACCTGCCCGGTCGGGATGACCGACTTCTTTGGCGTTGAGATATCGGAGCGCCGCTCGCTCAGCCGCGGCAATGTCGAGCTTGCGGGGTTGACGACTGCGCAAGAGATTTTGCCGCTTCCTAGCGGATGCTACAAAGGTAAGCCGTTCTTAACGCGCCGCGGTGCCGGCAAGGGTGCTGCCTATTACTGTACGCGCACGCTTACCGACGACTTGGCCCGCGATGTCGTAGTTGAGGTTTTAAAGAAAGAAGGTGTGCCGATGTGCGAAGAGCTGCCGCTGAGCGTAGTTCGCATGACGCGAGGGCCTTACGTTATTATTGTTAACTACAGTAATGAGCTACAGGAAATCGCGATTGAATCGGGTAAGCTTCTTTTGGGAGAACCTAAAATAAATAATCAGCGTATGACGATTAACCCGTTAGATGTGGTGATTTTTCATAAATAACTTACGTACCTTTGCAAGTAAGTACTTAATGGTAAGAAGAAAGTAATATTGTTGTAGGTGGTTAGTGTCGATATTTACAATAATCGTAAAGGAAATTTTTCCTCATTTACACAAAATGTAAAACCTTACGCCTTTTTGTATGTCAAACCTTGCTGAAACGCAGTTGGCACGGTTTTTGCAGTAAAAGCAGAAATGTCAGAGGCGGTATTTTCTCTGGCTACGTAAAAGAATCAAGGACTAAAGAAGAGTCATGAGCAACAAGTATATTGATCAGGTAATTGCAGATGTAAAGGCAAAGAACGCCGACCAGACCGAGTTTCTTCAGGCAGTTGAAGAAGTGCTAACATCACTCGGGCCAGTAGTCGCGGCGCATCCTGAGTATCGCGAAAATGCCGTTCTTGAGCGTCTCGTTGAGCCTGAGCGCGTAGTTATATTCAGAGTTCCCTGGGTTGATGATACGGGTGCTGTGCGTATTAATCGCGGCTATCGCGTTCAGTTCAACTCGGCAATCGGTCCTTATAAAGGCGGCCTTCGCTTCGATCCTACCGTCAACCTTTCAGTTCTGAAGTTCCTTGGTTTTGAGCAAATCTTCAAGAACTCCCTTACGACGCTTCCTATGGGCGGCGGCAAGGGCGGTTCCGACTTTAACCCCAAGCAAAGCCCCCATACGCGCGGCAAGCGTTGCAGCGACCGCGAGGTGATGCGTTTTTGCCAGAGCTTCATGACGGAACTCTTCCGCCACATTGGTGCTGATACCGACGTTCCTGCCGGTGATATGAACGTTGGCGGGCGCGAGATTGGTTATCTTTTCGGCCAGTACCGCAAGATCGCTAACGAGTGGAGCGGCGTTTTCACAGGCAAGGGTCTTTCGTTCGGTGGTTCGTTAGTCCGCCCAGAAGCGACTGGCTTTGGTTGCGTGTACTTCGCTCAGAACATGCTTGAAAAGCGCGGCGAATGCCTTGAAGGTAAGCGCTGTGTTATTTCAGGTTCTGGTAACGTTGCTTCGTTTGCGGCTAAGAAGCTTATGGAGCTTGGAGCTAGCGTCCTTACGCTTTCCGACCGTTCAGGTGCGATATACGCGAAGAATGGTTTAACTAATGAAATGCTTGAGGAAATCATGGACCTTAAGACCGTCAAGCGCGGCGAACTTTCGGAATTTAAGGCTAAGGGTGTTAAGTTTATCGCCAAGGCCAATAGCTGGCAGGTAGCAGACGCTCTTGACTGCGCCTTCCCGTGTGCGCGCCAGAATGAGCTTGATGCGAAGGATGCAGCCTACCTCCTTAAGCACGGTTGTACGCTCGTTGGTGAAGGGGCAAATATGCCTTCAACGCCTGATGCTGTTAGCGCCTTCCAGAAGGCGAAAGTTATGTTCTCGCCTGGCAAGGCTTCGAATGCTGGCGGTGTCGCTACGTCGGGCCTTGAAATGTCGCAGAACTCAGGCCGCCTTTCGTGGACGAGAGAAGAAGTTGATGCAAAGCTTAAAGGCATCATGAAGGCCATTCACGACAATGCGTGGGAAGCTGCGGCGAAATACGGCCACAAGGGCGATTATGTCATGGGTGCTAACATCGCAGGCTTCGTGAAGGTTGCCGACGCGATGGTCGCCCAGGGCGTCTAATAGCTTTATCTTCGCTATCCTTCATGCGCGATTTTTTGCTATCATATCGCGCATGAAGACGAAAGTGTCATCGGAGATTGCCGTTCTGCGCGAGATAGCTTCGGCTGTTGTGCGCGAACGCGATGTGCATAAGCTTCTTGAGGAGGTAATTGAAATCCTCGAGAGGACTATGGGTATGCTCCGTGGCACTTTCACTTTGCTTGAAGGTGACGAACTTCGGATTGAAGCTTCTGCAAGCGAACTTAATTCAGAAGCCCGCGCGTTAGGGCGTTATCGGCTAGGTGAAGGCGTTACTGGAATCGTTGCCAAGACCGGCCGCGCAGAAGTTGTCTTTGATGTGCGCAAAGATAAACGCTTTCTAAATAGAACGCGCGTAAGGCGCTTTGACGAGCCTCTTTCTTTTGTCTGTGTGCCGCTAGTTCACGGAGGCCAGGTTATTGGCACACTTTCTGTCGACCGCGAGATGACGGGCGATACTGGTTCGCTTGCTCGCGATGTGGCGCTTCTTGAAATTATTGCAAACCTTTGCGCAGAGGCGGCGTCTGTCTTTCGCGAGCAGCTTGCCGAGTATGAGGCTTTGCGTAGCGAGAACCGTGAATTGCGCGGAATGTTTACCGGCAACCCCGGAGGGCTCGTTGGTAATTCTCCTCGCATGCGTGAGGTGTACGAGCAGATCCGTCAAGTTGCGCCCAGCGATGCGACTGTTCTTATAAGGGGCGCTAGCGGCACAGGTAAAGAACTTGCCGCGCGCGCGATTCAAGGGTTGTCACGTAGAGCGGATAAGCCTTTTATTGTTTTGAATTGCGCAGCTCTTCCAGAGTCGCTTATTGAGTCGGAGCTCTTTGGCCACGAGAAGGGCGCATTCACCGATGCGCGCGAGCGCCGCATAGGCCGCGCAGAAGCAGCCGACGGAGGAACGCTTTTCTTAGATGAAATCGGCGACTTGTCCGTGCCTGTGCAGGTGAAGCTCCTTAGGTTCCTTCAAGAGCGTACGTTCAGTAGGGTTGGTTCAAACGATGAACTTACCAGCGATGTGCGTTTTATAGCGGCTACGAGCCGCAATCTTGAAGAGCTGATGGAGCGCAAGCTTTTCCGCGAAGATCTCTATTACAGGCTTTCGGTGTTTCCTATTGATATGCCGCCTTTGTCGGAGCGCGCCAATGACGTTATAATATTGGCGCAGCATTTCCTAACGAAGATGCGCCTTAAATACGCAAAACCCGTCGCGCGCTTTTCGCCGACAGCGGCAAATATGCTTCAGGCGTACTCGTGGCCTGGCAATGTAAGAGAGCTCGAAAACTCAATTGAGCGTGCTGTCCTCACCGCGAAAGACGATTGTATTAGGGGCTATAATCTGCCTCCGGCAATGCAATCGGGCGGTCTTTATGTCGACATGGAAGCGTCCGACGGGGCGGCTGCGACGCTCGACGGGCAGATAGCGGAGTTTGAGCGCCGAGTGCTCACCGAGGCATTGCGGCGCAACGGCGGCAGCAAAAGCGCAGCCGGGCGCGAGCTAGGCGTTTCGCCGCGTATGATGACATATAGGCTTAAAAAAGCAGGAATTGTGTAGACTATGGCTTTTTCCGGGTTTAGACAATCTTTGGAAAATTACCATTCGCACTTGCGCAAAACGGAAAAATTGTGTATTATTCGCAACAACAAGTTACCAAGGTAATTAGAGGGTTTATAGGTCATGAATAAAGTCTTGCACGTTCTCGTTTACGTGTTTCTCGCGCTCGCGGGCGCTGGGTTGTTTTTTGAATTGCAGTTGAACGCCAAGCGTTCCGAGCTGACCGATCGCAATAGAATGCAAGAAGATTACTTCGTTCGTATTGCGCGCACGATTGAGGCCAAGGAGCCAGATAAGAGTGCCGTCTTTGAAATTAAGAAGGACGCTTCTCCCGTTGAGGCAAGGCTTGTCGATTCTCCCGACATGGAGAATGTGCTTGAGGATTACCAAGCTTCTCTTGAACAGGCAAACCTTGATACGTACAACTGGGATGGTATGGCCGAGCGCAAGCAGCTGCGCACAGTTTACGTGCTCGACTTTGAAGGTAAGCCCGTTATGGATGGTAACGAGCCCCTCAAGCGCGGCAAGGGTACGGAAGATGAGCTTTTGAGCAAGTTGTTCGATTCTGCTAAGGCTCAGCAGGGCCGTCTCAACACTGCTCGCGCGGCGCTTGCTGATTTGCGCGGCAAACTTGAAAGTGCGATCGCTGAGATCAATAAGCTCAAGCCCGAAGCAAGGCAGGATAAGGTTACGATCGTTGAGCAGAAGGAAAAGATGACTCGTCTCGAAGGCGAGAAGGCCGATCTTGAAAACCAGATCACGAAGATCAAGGCTCAGGTCGAAGAGCTCAATGGCGAGATTTCGTCGCTCAAGGACGAGGTTACCACCGCCAAGGACGAGACCGAAGCTGCCAAGGAAGAAACGGCTAAGGCTAAGCAGCTCATCGACAGCTTGCGCAAGATGCTTAAGGATTCCATTCAGACGCAGGGTGCTAAGTCGGCTGGTGCAGGTGTTGCTGTTAAGTCGCTCGCCGTTGGCGAGAAGGGCAGTATCATTATGGCCGACAACGAGAATATGTTTGCTATCATCAAGTTCTCCGACGAGGCTATGAAAGAGATGAAGGGCGAAAATCTTGATCGTCCTCTTCCTGCAATCGAGCTCGGCATCAAGCGCACTGGTTATTCCGGTGAAGCTGGCGAGTTTGTTGGCCGCGTCCGTCTGCGTCAGGAAGTCAAGGGCAAGAATTACGTTGTCTGCGATATTCTTGGTGCTTGGGAGCAGGCCAAGATGGCCAAGGGCGATATCGTCTTCGCCGACTAATGGCGATGCGCGAGGTCGGGCAAATCATGAAGCTAAAGCGTATTGCGGCCATTCTTGCTGCAGTAGTTGGCGCGTCGATTCTGTCTGGCTGTATTGCCGACACGGCTGAAGATACAGAGCTTCCATGGGCGTCTAATAAGAACTGGGAAGGCATTGCTCCTATTGCTCCAACTCTTATGGACAGGTACGAGTAAGTTTTCCTGCCGTCAGGTATAGCTCAAAGTCTTTGGTAGAAAATAAAGAGTTTATCGTGCAAGAGGGCGGCGTTCGGTTGGACGCCGCCGTTCTTCGTGAATTTCCCTCCTCATCGCGCGCATTCGTGCGCGAGGCGATAAGTTTAGGCCTTGTCCTTGTTGGCGGCTGCCGTACCGACAAGGGGCGCAAACTTCGCAAAGGCGATTTGGTTAGCGTTGTTAAGCTGATGGAGTCGTCGGATAATCGTGTAAAGCCATTCGGCGTTTGTCCTTCGCCTCTTTTTGAAGACGAGGCTTTACTCGCGTTTGATAAACCCTCTTCAATGCCAGTTCAGCCACTTACTTGCCGCGAAACAGGAACGCTGATGAACGCCGTTGTTTCAGCGTACCCCGAATGTCGTGAAGTGGGCGACAGCCCCTTGATGGCAGGAGCTGTTCATAGGATTGACGCCGATACTTCCGGGCTCGTTCTTGTTGCTCGCTCATCTCATGCCTTTGAGCGTATGCGCGAGCAGTTTTCTCAGCACACGGTCCGCAAAACGTATCTGGCGCTAGTGGAAGGCGCTGTAGCAGTCGGCGGAACTCTTGAGAACGATCTTGTGCACGATCCGCAGCTACCATACTGCCGCATGATAGACTTTGAGCGTAACCGCCTTTCGCCGGCAGAGCGTGCAAAGCTTAAACCAATGCACGCGGTTACTGAATTTAGGCCTATCGGGCACACGTTTTGCGGAGCCGAGGAGCGCACGCTCATAGAGGTTGTTATTTATACTGGTGTCACCCATCAGATACGTGCTCAACTTGCCATGGCAGGCATGCACATTATCAACGATCGTCTTTACGGGGCGTTTGCTATCGAGGGCCAGAAGGGGCATTGTTTACATTCGTATGCCGCGGCCTTTAATCACCCTATTTCAGGTGATCCTGTAGAGATCAGAACCCAATTGCCTGATTGGGCTGATTTGCGTAGTGCGCGGGAGTAGAATACTACGTTTTTTGGTATAATACGGTACTCGTTGTAGCGCGCTGTGTGCTACCACAAAGGCTTTACTCTAAAAACAAGGGGATGCATAATGAATATCAACACGTCAAGACGTCATTTTATGAAGGCGGCACTTGCTGCAGGGGCCTTTCCTTTCCTGCCTGGGTGCGCCACTTTTGGTCGCGATAAAGTCCGCCTAGCCTGCGTTGGTATTGGTAATCGCGCCGCAGGTGTTATGCGTTGCTTTGAGCGCACTGGGCTTACGGAGTTTGTCGCGTTCTGCGATACCGATCTTGAGGGCAAGCAGTGCCAGCAGATGCTTTCCAAGTATCCTTCGGTAAAGCGTTTTACTGATTTCCGCAAGATGCTCGATTGGGTCGAAGGCAAGGCTGATGCTGTTGTTGTCAGTACGCCCGACTTCTCACACTTCCCGGCTCTTATGGATGCAATGCGCCGTGGCTTTGCGGTCTTCTCTGAAAAGCCTCTTGCTCATACGTTTGAAGAGTGCGAGTTGCTTATGGCTGCCGAGCGCAAGTATGGCGTCGTAGCGCAGATGGGCAACCAGGGCCATTCTGGTTATAACTACCATCAGTTTAAGCACTATGTCGAAAAGGGCATAATCGACGTTTCCAAGCTTACACGCCTTGTAGCGCACATGAATTCGCCGCGTCGTTGGCACAAGTGGAATGGCAATGTCACCAAGTTCCCTACTGGCGAAGAGCAGCCTAAGAACCTTGACTGGGATACTTGGCTCGGCACAGCTGCGTGGCATGATTATTCCAAGGATTACGTTCAGGGCGAGTGGCGTTCGTGGTACGATTTCGGTAATGGCTGCCTTGGCGATTGGGGCGCACATACGATGGATACGATGCACAGGTTCTTCGACCTTGGGCTTCCAACGGAAGTTAAAATCAAAGATGTCGAGGGCTGGAATCCCTTCGTGTTCCCGATGCAGGATACGCTTATCTATACGTTCCCCGCAGCAGGTAAGCGCCCGAAGATCGACCTTGAA
>JAGBXE010000263.1 GCA_017629455.1 Kiritimatiellia bacterium | reverse complement strand
TCTGGGAAAGATTCGACATCCAGAAGTTCATCGACCTTATGGGCCTTTTCGAAACAGACCCTGAGCAGATGATGAACAAAATGTCTGCAGGCCAGCTAAAGAAGACATAATTTTTCCGTCAAACATCACGGATAGAGTTTAACGCAAAAAAGCATTGTTGCTCTAGCGAGCAAAAAGGATTTCGGCAGGGGGCGAAGATGTCACTGATACCATGCGGCCTGAAACAGGATGAGGAAACTCAAGACAAACCGCGTGCAAAAGCTGTCTGCGCGGACGTCGAGAAAGCTTCATATCAAGTTCAGGTTTGCCATAAAGAGCATCTCCCACAACTGGATGGCCGAGATGTGCGGCATGAACACGTATTTGGTGTGTACGGCCTGTTAGAATAGAAAATTCAACTAGCGCCAACTTGCCGCTCATACCGAGCGTGCGCCAAGAAGTTATCGCCTTATCGCCACCCTTCTCAACGACTGCCATTCTATGAGCATCCCATGGTTTACGGCCAATTAAATTCACAAGCTTTCCTTCTGGCGATTCTGGTGCGCCATGAAGAACGGCTACGTAAGTCTTTTTTATTTTGCCATGGTCTTCAAATGCTTTGCGAAGCGCCAAGTACGAACGAGTTGTCTTTGCAACAACTAAAACTCCGCTCGTTTCAATATCAAGGCGATGAACTATACCAGGGCGAGTTGCGCTACCAACACCGGCTATCGATGGACAATATTCAAGAATATCATCAAGTAGCGAGCCGTTCTCATGGCCGGGAGCAGGATGAACAATTACACCTGCCGGTTTATCAACGGCTAAAACTTCGCCGTCTTCATAAAGGACATTCAGTCTTGCGCGGCGCTTTGCCATTAATAGCGTTACCTAACGCCACCGTTGGCCTTGGCAAGCTTTTTAAGCTTGGCAGCGTACGCTAACCGCTCAACCGCCGTCATTCTATCGATATAAAGCGTGCCGTCGAGATGGTCGATTTCGTGCTGAAGAGCACGCGCTAGAAAGCCGCGCGCGGTTATCGTCTGAGGTATGCCATTCTCGTCGAGATAAGTGCAAACGACCTCGGTTGCGCGCGTAATAGAACCGCCAACATCAGGGAAGCTTAAGCAACCTTCTTTATCGCGGCACGACCCTTCGCGCGAAATTATTTCAGGGTTAAATAAGATTAGCGGCATCGATATTGGAGCGTTAAAAAGCTCATCCGCTGGGTCATCGCACCCTTCGGGAATATCGATAACGCAAAGCCTCTCGGTGCGGCCAACTTGTTGAGCAGCTAGACCTACGCCTTTCGCCGCAGCCATAGTCATAAGCATCTCAACAGCAAGCTGGCGAAGCTCGCTAGTTACCTCAGTAACTGGAGTTGCCTTCTCGCGCAGGACCTTCTCGCCGTACTTATACACCCGTAGAGCCAAAACCACCCGCTCCTCTATCGGTAGAATCTATTTCCTGCGTCTCAACAATCTCTGCTTGCTGAACAGGCGAAACGACAATTTGCGCAATTCTGTCGCCGGGCTTTACCACAAAAGGCTGATCGCCAAAATTTGCAAGTATTACGCCGACTTCGCCGCGGTAGCCTTCGTCGATTGTACCAGGAGAATTTAAGACTGAAACTCCATACTTAAGCGCCAACCCAGAACGCGAGCGAACCTGCGCTTCATACCCTGTAGGAAGAATAATTACAAGGCCAGTTTTAACTAACTGACGCCCACCGGCAGGTATTTCGAGCTGATCTACACTGCAAACGTCCATCCCGGCGTCACCAGGATGGGCGTATGATGGAAGCACTGCTTCTGGACGAAGCTTTTTAAAAAAGACTTTCATTACTCTTCAACGACTTCTTCAATGGAAGAAATGTCGGAAGGCTTAAAGCCAAGACGATCGAGATTCCATGTGCGCCAAGCTGCCGAAATTGTCATGCGCTGGATCATCGCAACTTCATCGCGGACCTGCGAGCGCATAACCATCGTTTTGGCGGCATCACCGGCGACACGCTCCTTGCAGACAACGAGCACTGCCTTACCGGGAGCAGTAAGCGTAAATTCAGAGACCTCACCGGGAGCCAGGCGCGAAGCTGCGTGAGCTACGACATACTGGTTTTCAAACGACGGACCCTGACCCTGCCTCATATCGGCAACAGAGAACGTAATGTTTGTGGTGCAACCCTTAACAGCCTCGACAGCCTTAACGCCGCCCTTGGCAATTGCCTCGACCTTTGCCTTGAAAGCATCGGCCTTTGCATCACGCAGTGCACGCGGACGGATTGCCTTCTTGGCCTCTTCAAAAGTGGGCGTGTGCTTGGCGCTTACTTCGCCCTTCTCGACGAGCCACACTGCATTTTCAGAAGTGATTATCGCGTAGCGCAAATCTTCAGTGGCAGGATCGAGCTCGGCAACAGCAGCAGCAAAGCCCGATGCTCCCGGGCAAATGCTCTGAGCACGGCTCATAAAGCCCTCTTGGAAAGCGCCATCAAGCGAGAACCAATCGCTCGTTATAACCTTACGACCGTCTTCCTTGGCGATTTCATCAAGGCGAGAAGAGCCTGCTGCTGCCTTGACGGAATAGGCGCGAAAACCAATGTT
>JAGBXE010000262.1 GCA_017629455.1 Kiritimatiellia bacterium | reverse complement strand
CTTTGTGCGCATGCGCTATAACCCAGTAGGCGAGAGCATGGTGCTTGAGGTTTTGCCTCGGTTTTCCCATTTTGAAAGGCGCGATCCGACGTCGCGGCGCAAGGCTCAAACGCTTGCGGTAAACTTCAATACGCTTTTCGTGATGATGGGCCTTGACAGTAATTTTTCGCCGCCAAGGCTGATGCGTTATTTGGCGCTTGCTCAAGATATGGGCGAGGCCGAAGTTGTTCTTGTTCTAACCAAGGCCGACATTGCTCAGGAGGTCGATCTTTCGTCACTTCCTAAAGTTGAAACATTAATCGTTTCTAGCGCAACTGGCTATGGGATAGATTCTGTCAGGCGCTATGTGCGATCCGGTCAGACTGTAGCGATGCTTGGCAGTTCTGGAGTAGGCAAATCAACACTTTTAAATACCCTTGCAGGAGAGGTGGTAGCTGCAACTTGCGAGGTGCAGGAATGGTCGGGGAAGGGGCGGCATACAACTACATCTCGCGAGTTAGTGATGCTCCCCGACGGTTCGATGGTTATTGATACTCCGGGCGTGCGAGAGATTGGCGCAGTTGGCGAAGTCGACTCCATTATGGTTAAGGGTGTTTCTACGCACCGCTGGCGCGGCTTTTAAAAGCCTTATTTTGCAAGTTGGAGTATGCACGGCAAGTGCGATTTATGGTATAATCTCCAGCACTTTTTTAGTTCGGTTAGGCCGAACGATGTGATCTATAAATATGGAGGGGCAGATGGGCGAGACAGGATCATGGGGTGAGAAGTTCGAAGCGTGTGCAGCCAATGGCGACTTTGAGGGTGCGTTGGCGCTTATAAACGCGAATCTTGATGCTGTTGTTGCGGCGCTTGGGCCGCTTGGTATAAAAGAAGCTTTAAAGAAGACGACTGAAGATCGTCTTAATTTGTCTTTTCTAGAAGGTGTCGGCTTTGGTCAGCAGCCGCCTAAAGAAGTTCTTAGCCGTCTTACGAAGCTTGTTTCATTCAAGCCTGGCTCATTGGTGCTTAATAGTGCGTGGGGTCTTGGCAAGGTTAAGAAGGTCGATTATTTCTACAAGCGCGTTACTGTC
The DNA here is from genome assembly GCA_017629455.1 of Kiritimatiellia bacterium. Next base: position 5,752 of record JAGBXE010000262.1, on the reverse strand, counting down.
GATTTTAAGTCTAAGCGTGGCCACCAGTTCGCATATTTAGCGGCAGTTGACATGCTTGAACTTGCCTCAGAAGGTCATGTGCTCGTTTTGCGCGAAGCAGACCCTGCTGCATTTGCGCAAATGATCAAAGAAAAGCCTGCCGACGTTGTTAGGGCCGTTATCCGTTCGAACGGCTCTTCGATGACGCTTATCAAGCTTGAGGATTATTGCGCTGCTAACGGAATTGTACGTGCAGGTGAGTGGAAGGCGTTCTGGGATCGTGCGCGTGTCGATCTTAAGCGCGACAAGTGTGTTGTTATTCCCGCCAAGAAAACCGAGGCTATAGTTCTCAGGGCCGAGGCAGAGGATTACGGCGAAGGCTGGCTTACTGCGTTCACGCAGGAGACCGACCCCAACGCGATTCTCGCTGCGGTGCGCGAGTACGATACTAAAGATCGTTTCGCGTCAGCTAGCGAGGACGTGCGCGAGAAGATTGGTGATCGCCTTGCATTTGCAATCAAGGCTGCTCGCAATACTGACGATGCGCTTTTTGTGCGCCTTGCTTGCACCATCAAGAGGCTTGGCTATGTTGAGCCTTCCGTCGAAGGTATGCGTGCGTATTTGTGGGAGAGGCGCCGCTTTATCAAGGCGGCATCTGCTCTGCCGGCACGCGAAGTTGGCGATATGATTTCGTTCCTTGCGAGCGACGATGAGGCGAAGGCTAAGCTTTTCGAGGCGATTCCTAACCTTTGCTTTGCCGCGGTGTCCGAGATTGTTGCGCAGTATGGTGAAGATCCAGCTTGCCGCGCCGCAGTTGGCAACTACATGAAAGAGCCCAAGGCTCCGCCAGTATTGACGACGCTTCTTGTCGGCCGCTATGAGCAGTTTATCGGTTGGTCGGAGTTGCCGTCTCTTATCACGCTTCTTACGCACGCGATCGCTCTTGGCGAAGGCCATCAGGGCGGAGAAACGCTCAAGATGCAGAATATTGTGCGTAGGCTCTTTAGCGATAAGAAGTGGCTAGAGAAAATCTTTGGCTGGCTTGACGAGCAAGATCAGGCGTTGCTTTTCGAGCGCTTCCAGGCATCTATCGCATGGGATCCCTCAACGCACCACACTACCGTCGTGCGCATGACGAATATCATTCCTTCGCTCAAAGGCCGCCTTGTTAAGGTCGAGAAGAAGCGTGAGATGGCGCGCATTACTTCGCCGCGTAGTTTTGCGCTTCGCAAGGCTGAGTACCTTAAGCTTATCAACGAAGATATGCCTGCAAACGTCAAGCGTATTGAATTTGCAAAGAGCTATGGCGACCTTTCTGAAAATGCCGAATATCAGTATGCGAAGGATGAGCAGCGCGTATTGATGCAGAAGCAGGCGCAGATGCAGTCGGAGCTTGAGAGTGTCAAGGCCGGCGATTTTGCCGAGGCGACTACCGACGAGGTAATGCCTGGCGTTACAGTCGTATGCGCTACACCTGACGGCGAGAAGGTTTGGACCATTCTTGGCGAATGGGATAACGATTTCGACCTGGGCGTTATTTCGTCGAAGGCGTTGGTTGCGCAGAATTTAATTGGCAAGAAGCCTGGCGATCAGTTTGAACTTCCTGATGCAGAAGGTGGAGTCAAGGCGGCAACTGTTGTAGAAATCCGTCCACTCTCGGATGAAATTAGAAGCTGGATGCAGATTCCAGAAGGTCTTGAGATCTGACGGAGTAAAAGATAAGGAGGCGTAATATGGCCGACAAGAAAAGTAAGTCAGTCAAGAAACCTGCGGCAAAGCCTGCAGCAAAAAAAGCTGTAGCCCAAAAGCCTGCAGCGAAGAAACCTCTCGCCCCCAAATCGGCGCCTAAAAAACCTGCGGCTAAAAAGCCCGCAGATAAGGTCGCGGCGAATGTTGTCGAGGAAGCGCAGAAGAAAGAAATTAAGCGCGTTCCGCCTAGAATCATTCGCCGTCCTTCTCCAAATGCCCATCCGCCAGAGGAAGAATACGTTCCGATCGACACAGCTAAGGCAGTTGCCTTTGCAATGTCGATAGCTCAAGAGATGAAGCGCTCGGCAGCTGAAGAAGAAGCAAAGCGTCTTGAGGCCGAGAAGGGCGATTTCATCCGCCTTACAAGGCGCCCCACTACGCGCTCCCAAGGCAAGTCGACGGCGAAGTTTTCGGCGGCCGACCTTAAGGAATTCCGTAAGCGTCTTCTTGAGGCGCGTCAAAATGCGACAAGCGGCGTTACGGCAATGAAGGCTACTGGCTTTAACGAGTCAGAAGATCATGAAGCCGACGGTGGCGATGGAACGGCTCAAACGCTGCGTCTTCAGGCGCTTGGCCACATGGGCAATATCAATAGGACTATCCAGAAAATCGACGAGGCGCTTCACCGTATCGATGATGGTACGTATGGCGTTTGCACAGCCTGCGGCCAGTTAATCCGTAAGCCTAGGCTTCTTAATCAGCCATTCGTTCTTACGTGCATGGAATGTCAAAGCGAAATGGAGCGCGCGTCAAAGTGAAGCGGCTTTTTGTCGCATTTGTCATAGCTCTTAACCTCGTTCTTGCCGACGCGGTAGTAAAAGAGTGTGCAATCCATTTTCTCAAAGATGCGCCGGCACTTTCAGTAGTACCTGGTTTTTTCAATCTTGCGTACGTTGAAAACCGCGGCTGCGCTTGGGGCATGTTTCAAGGGCATGTTTGGCCGTTGGCAATTTTTGGCATTATCGCTTTAGCTTTAGTCGCGTGGAAGCGCCGTAGTATTTTCGGCGATAATACGAATAGCGTTTCTTCACGCCTTGGAGCAGTTGCAGAACCTCTTCTGTATGGCGGTATAATTGGCAATGCAATAGACCGCGTCTTTAGAGGTTTTGTCGTTGATATGTTTGATGTGTACTTAGGGCAAAGTCACTTCCCGTGCTTTAACTTGGCCGACTCGTACATATCTGTGGCAGTCGCTTTGATGCTTCTCGCTTCCTTCGTTGAGAAGAAAAGCGAGAACAAAGCGTAAAAATTCCTAAGCAAATTAGTCTTTGCAAGACTGTTCGCACATTGTGCGCACAGCAGAGATAGGTTTTCCTAGCTTTTTGGCAACGTCTGCTAGGTCGTCGAATTCAAATTTTGCAGTGGAAGCTGCTTGAGACCTAAGAGATATTTTCCGGCGGATTTTAGTGCCGTCGGGAAGTGCCACCGTTTCGATTTTTCGCTTCAGCACGCGGCGGTTACATTCTTTTTCGCGGATGCCAAGGGTCGATGTATGTGTGAAGATAGCTTCAACTACCGCTTCGTGAGTTTCGTTTTTGCAAAGCGCGATCAGGATCACTCCTGGGCGACCTTTTTTCATTGTCGCTGGGATTGTTAGAACATCTAGCGCGCCAGAATCGAATATTTTTTCTACCGCGAAAGAAATATCCTCTCCTGTCATATCGTCGATGTTGCAGGCAATTTCAAAGACTGTATCTACGTTGCTTTGAAGTTTTGCTTCTCCCAAAGTGCAACGCAGGATGTTTGCCTTTTCGCCAAAATCTTTTTTACCTGCTCCGTAGCCGATAGCCGTAACAGTCATTGCCGGCTGTTGAGAGAAGCGCGTAGCGAATTTGCGGATAAGAGCTGCTCCCGTAGGCGTGCAAAGTTCGAACGGACACAAGTTGTCGCCGTAAGAAGGAATGCCCATTAGAAGGGCGGCTGTTGCTGGCGCAGGTACAGATATTATTCCATGCGCGCATTTGACCGACCCTGAACCTACGTTTATCGGTGAAGATACTACTTCATCAGGCGCGAGATCCGCCATAAGCGAGCAGGCAGCGGCTATGTCGGCAATTGCGTCAAGTGCGCCGACTTCGTGGAAGTGAACCTCAGAAACGCTTCTGCCGTGAGCCTTACTTTCCGCATCTGCAAGAAGGTTGTATGTTGAGGCAATAGCCGCTTTTACTTTTTGATCAAGATAGAGTGATTCTATCAACTCTAGGATGTCATTTAAACTACGATGCTCATGCGAATGGGAGTGCGTATGGGTATGGGAGTGCTCGTGTGTATGCGTGTGGCCATGATGATGGCCATGGTCGTGGCAATGAGCATGATGATGCTCTTCCATGTCGATCGATTCCTCAGAACCATTGACCGTTACACTTAAACGCTTAGCAGAAATGCCGCACCTTGACGTAGTTTCAAGAGAGTATTTAACGCCCTTTATGCCGAATGAATTTAACTTTTCAATGGCTGCATCTTTATCGGGCATTAAATCAAGAAGGGCAGCTGAGATCATATCTCCAGCTGCACCCATACTACAGTCGATGTATAAAGTTTTCATATGAAATTTTCGTCGCTACTTAAATAAGCCCCATGTGGTTTATGCGGTGAGCAAGAAAACCAGCGCCAAACCCATTATCAATGTTGACTGTTGCTATGCCTGCGGCACATGAGTTGAGCATCGAAAGAAGAGCCGAAATCCCGTTGAAGGATGCGCCGTAACCGACACTTGTTGGAACGGCAATTACTGGACACTTCGCTAACCCGCCTACAACGCTTGCAAGCGCTCCTTCCATTCCTGCTACTGCAATAACGACACTTGAATTATTAATGTCGTCTGCGTGCGCAAGAAGCCTGTGAATACCAGCTACACCGACATCGTATAGCCTTTTGACGTTGTTGCCCAATGTTTCGGCGGTGAGAGCTGCTTCTTCGGCGACTGGAATATCGCTTGTTCCAGCAGCAGCTATCGTTATAGTTCCGATGCCGTCTTGTTTCTTATTGTCTCCAAGCCGGCCGAATTTTGCCTCTGGGTAATATGAAAACTCGTCGCCAAATACAGAAATGACGCTTGAGGCTTTAGCTTCATCAATGCGTGTGACGATTATGGGCGTTTGATGATGCTTTTTTAAAGACGACAGAATCTCAATTATTTGTTGAGATGTTTTGCCTGCTGCGTAAATTACCTCGGAAGCTCCCTGACGGTGTAATCTCGAAAGGTCAACCTTTGCAAACCCGAGATCGTCATATGTTTCATGTGCGTTTTCTCTGCGCGCTATGTTTGCCTTCCTTTTAATTACTTGCGAGAAGCGGCGTTATAACTCTTAAAGAACTTTAGAGTTAAATAAACGATAATGCCAGATGCGGTAGTGATAAAGCCCAGGATTGTATCTTTGGCGCTAATATCAAAGAATGATTCGCCATCAAGGAAATTTGCTGTGCAATCAACACCCCACATGAGGGCAGCACCCCAAAACATAAGCATTGTGGAGAAGGCTGCCGAATCTTCACTGCCACGATGTTTACTTAACGCCCAGACGGCAGTGAAGAGAATTGCCGCGCATATGGTTGCAAGTTCGCACATAGGTAAATACCTAATTTAGATGCTAGCTTTTGCTGCAGCGCGCTTTTCAAGAGCAGTTGAGACGACTACCATTGCAACCCAGACTGCCGAAAGAAGAACCGTCATAGCTACGCCGCGTGTGGCCATTTCAGAAAGCATTTCATTGACTTGGCCATCTTTAATTGCAGTAAGGAAGGGCGGAGTAAAGATAATCTCGCCGTGATAAATATGTTCTATGGCAAGAAGAAAGCTGCCGCCGAGCATCATCTTAATAAGCCAATGTGACTTAGAAACAAACTGATTTTTCTTAAACGACTCGGGAATAAGATTCTTCGTTGCTGAGGCAGCTACTGCCGTGGCGAGTGGTACTGAAACACATGCCATTTTGGATTCTCCTTTATTTCAAATGAAAGACTCTTGCGGTAAAATAAACTTGCAGGGTATTTTACCAAACCTAGAATTTAGATGCAAGGCTCT
>JAGBXE010000261.1 GCA_017629455.1 Kiritimatiellia bacterium | reverse complement strand
GCCTGACGCTAAGGGGTTAGGGTTCGATTACTACAGAGCCGTTGTTGATGGCAATCATGACAAGGCCTCGCAAATTCTTGCAAATGGCTCTTCGCCCGTAGGCATTGTAGAAGCAAAACTTTATGAAGCGGGTAAGCTTGCCGAAAGCGGCGACCGCAATGCTGCCGAAAGGCTTTGGCGAGCGATAACCGATGATACTAATTCCACTAGGCGTGCATTCGCGGCAGCCGCGGCAAACCTAATGGATGCTACGCTTCTTCGCCGCGCTTACAATTCGGCTATGTCGCTCCACGAGCGGCTTTCCTGCGCTCTCACCCTCGGCCAAGCCCTTCTCAAATCGAACGAAACTGCCGAAGAAGGAGCAACCCTCGTTCGTTCCGCTGTACGCGATTCACCCGATATCGAAGGCGCAATAGATGCCTTCCTTGCAATTGCAGAAGCCGATTTAGCTGCAGGGCGTTGGAAAAATGCCGCGGACGTATATGCCGAAGCTGCTGAAATATGGCCCAAGGCGGCAAAACGATCATCTGTCCACGATGGGCGCGGCTGGGCGCTTATGAAACTTGGCCGCCTTGAAGAAGCCCTTACAGCATTTACTCGCGCCGAAGAGCTTGCAAAAGACGACTACGAAAAAGCTGCCGCGGCTCTTAAACAGGCGGACGTTCTTTCGGAACTTGGCCGAAACGACGAAGCAATGATGAAATATCGCTCTGTCGTTAAGAACTACCCTACCGCACCATTTGCCGAACGCATTAGACGCCTTGTAGCCGTCCGCGAAAACGAAACTAAAGGCCGCGAGCATTACAAAAACTTCAGATTCGAAGAAGCTAGACGCGCATTCGCCGAAGTCGGCAAGGAAGACCCTGCCAAACGCCCGCGAATGGACTTTTATGAAGTCTTATGCCTCTATGGCCAAGGCGCAGATTCTGAAGCCGCCGAAAAAGCCACTCGCCTCGCTACCGATTGCCCGAACGCCGAAGTTCGTGCAGAAGTCACTTTGTGGCTAGCCAAATTTAAATACAATCAGCGCGACTGGAAATCATCGGCAAGGCTTTTCATTGAATGCGCAGACTCCAACATCAACACACCACAAGAAGCCGAAGCACTAATGTGGGCGGCGCGAGCGTCGTTAGCTGGAAACGATTTTACGCAGGCTATTTCCTTGTCAACGCGGCTCGTAAAAAGCCATGGCAAATCGCCGCTTAAAACGAGCGCACTCCTGGTCCAAGCAGAGGCACTTATTGAATTGGCGCGTTTTGATGAAGCCGTATTGGTGCTAGATAGCATCATAGCTACACAAGGCATCACGCCGAGTGAACGCACAAAAGCTAAAACGATGCGTGCCGACGCGCTCTACGCCATGGGCCCCGACAACCCTGCTCTCTACGATGTAGCGCTTGAGGCTTACCGTGAAATTCGCTTTGGCGACAACTTACAGCCATCCGAGCGTTTGAGAATCTCGTTCAAAATCGCGCGTATTCTTGAAAAGTTAAAACGTCTCGACGAAGCGATTGATCAATATTACACGCACGTCATTTTAGCTTACCGCACTGGCCGGATTAATCACGAAAGATTCTCCGAAGAAGCACGCGCGGCATATTCGCGAGCAGCATTTCGTCTTGCTGAAGAATTCGAAAGCCGCGGGCGCGACAGCCAAGCGGCCGCCGTATTGCAACTCGTTGCTGAAAGCGATGTTCCGGCAGCATCAGAAGCTGCAAAGCGCCTTGAACGCATTTACAAGAAAGGATTATTCCAATGATTTTCGCTGGAGGAGCGATTTTCTGGATCCTAGTAGCTATGGCGGTCGTAGCACTAGTAACATACATTGAACGCTTTGTCGATCTTCGCCGCGCTCAGATAGATTATCAAGATTTTCTTAAAGGCGTAATCAACGTTCTCGATGCCGAAAACATCGATGAAGCGCTAGCCATTTGCGACGACACGACTGTGCCTGTCGCACAAGTCGTATCTACCGCGATTCGCAACCGCGCAGGCTCCGCACGTGTCCTACGTGAAGCCGTCGATGCGCAAGGCCGCGCTGAAGTTGGCAGGCTCGATAGACGTATGGCTGCATTAGCAATTATTGCACAAATAGCCCCCACGCTTGGCCTACTTGGCTCGGTTATCGGTTTTATCCACACGGTATTGGCGGCCAATTCTGAAACAATCGTCTCGCGCGCCGATTTGTTGGGCGGCTGCATGGAAGCGCTTGTGGCCGCCGCGGCAGGTCTGGCAGTTTCAATTATCGCATCTATAATGTATGGCTCCTTGCGCGTAAGGCTCGATCGCATGACTGTCGAATTAGAAGCTGCCGCCAGCAATATTGTTGGCTACCTTTCAACAAGAAAGGATCGCGAGTCGTGAGTTCTTGGGGTTGGACACCAAAACGCTCAATGGGCATATGGCGCCACGGTGCAGGCGCTATGCGCCCTTTCGTAGCGGCAGCTCCATGGCTTACTGTGCTAATTCTTGTCCTTATGCTCCACGTCCTTTCCGGCACATTGACGTCGGCTAAAGGCCTCCTTGTTGATTTGCCAAGCCATGGGCTCAGTGATGGCGAGCGGACCGAGCTCGTAGCGATCATTACTCAGCGCCAACACGAAACTCTCATATTCTTTAATGATGCGCGTTATATCTTTGACGAGCCCTCGTCGGTGCAGACATTTAAAGAACATCTAACAGAACAATTTGCACGTCATAAAAACAAATCTCTTCTCGTTCTCGCCGACCGCAGAGTTCCAACGGGAACGCTTATGCACTTTGCATCTGTAGCAAAGTTCAGCGGCGCAGAACGTTTACTCTTTGCCGAAAAACAGGCAGAAGCAGAAAAATGAAGAAAAGCCTGCGCAGTGAAATCTTATCTATTGTTGCGGTACTTGGCATGCCTGCAGCAATAGTTCTGACGTTTCCTTTTAGCGCAGTAAAGTTCAATGCCGCATCTGAAAAAACTTCTATAAGTCCATCAGTTGCCTTTGTTCAACTTTCCCCCGACGAAGAAGCTGCTGCCCTTCGCGCGGCTAAAGGCTCGTGGAGTTCCGGGGCTGGCGGCGTAAAAAACCTTCGCGCCGAACTATATTTTGGCGGCTTGCCTGCAAGCAAAAACGAGCCAGCACTCGATTTTTCAGACCGCCACACAAAACAACGCATCTTTAATTCAGAAACCTGGCCGCCGCCGTTTATGCCGTCTCAAGCGGCGCAAAAGCCAATAAAAATACTTCCCGAAAAGGAAGCTCCAGAACCAGAAACTTTTTCACGCGAAGAACTTAGCAAAATTGAAT
>JAGBXE010000260.1 GCA_017629455.1 Kiritimatiellia bacterium | reverse complement strand
TGTTGAAGATGAGGACGGCAACCCAACTGCAGGTAATATTGGCGACGGCATAAAGGCGAATGAGGAGCATACGCTTTCGTGGAAGGTTTCTGCCGATTGGGATACGACACTTGCCAAGGTAAAGTTTGAAGTGCTTGCAGTTGAAGATGAGATTCTTCCTTTGGAACTTGTGACGCTTACTAAGACGGAAACTCAGCCTGAAATGGTATTTTCATGGAATTATGTGATTCCGTCACGTGCCTTTGACGCGCTTCTTTGGCTCTATGCCGATAAGGACCTAGGGCTTACGCTCACAAACGGTGTACTTAAAAATGGCGACAAGAAACTTGCAGATGGTACATCGTGCGATAAGACAAGTTACGATGCGCTTGTTTATATTTACGGCAAGATGGGCTATGAGCTTTTGCAGGGCGATAGGCTTAATTATGTGCGTGAGCGCTCGCGACTTGATTTGCCTGATGTAACAATTCGTCAATATGCCGTTAAAGTCATCGAGGAGTAAAAGCGTGAAACGCTTTCTCGAAAGATTGATTCCACCGCTTGTCTGCTGTGCGGCGCTTGCCGTGCATGCGGTGGATGTGCATATGATAGAGCAGACGGAGGCTGGCGGTGTGATAAACACCTTCAGCGAGAGGATTGCAGGAACGGGTACAAATGTTGTTTCCTCTATTGCACCTCAGATTCCCGATTATCTCTTTACTCATTGGACGCTCTCAACCTCGCAGAGCTATTCCAAGCGTGATATCGATGGTCGTGCCTACGATAAATTGCCTTTCGTCCTCTACGAGGATACTACGCTCACGGCGCATTATCTTCCAGCAACGGAAGATGCCGATGTCGATACGATTGCCGATGCTTGGGAATGGTATTGGTATGGAGGGCTTGGGCAAGTTGCTACAGACAATACGGATGATGACGGGTACGACTTTACTGCCGAGTTGCGAGCAGGCTTAAACCCAAAACTCAAAGATTCGCATACAAATGGCGGTGTTGTGTGGGAAGATACTGATATTATCCAGTATAATCCCATGAATCTTCAGCCGTATACCTTCAAATCAAACCCCGAAGGTGTGCTTTTCGATACTATATCGGATTACGCGACTGTAGGGACTCGACTTGTCACACCAATTGGAGATGTTTCTAAAACTGCATTTGCATACTGGACGAGGGATGGCGTATCAGTCCGCGATGTTGATGGACGGGCTCTTGATTATGTTTCATTTGCAATGCCTAATAAAGCAGTTGAATTTGTTGCGTATACAGCCGAAGACGAAACCGAAAGGCTCCTTCTTTATTGGCAAGGTTCGACTGAGGGTGGCGCTTCTGGAGATAAGGATGGCGACGGCTATACTTTTGCCGAGGAAATGGCGGCAGGGCTCAATCCCAACCAAAAGGATTCACATACAAACGGCGGCGTAGTGTGGGATGATAGCGGGCTTATTGACTACAATCCGCACAATTTGGCGGCATACGTCATCCGTAGCGAGCCGGAGGGTGAGCTTTTCGATACAATCAGCGATTATGCGAAGGTAGGGTCTGTAGTAACGACACCGACCGGCGACAGATACGGCACAAAGTTCGCATATTGGACGATGGATGGGGTAATTGTGCGCGATGCGGACGGCCGTGCGCTCGATACTGTCAAGTTTACGATGCCGAATACGGTGACAGAGCTTGTCGCCCATACGGTTGAAGACGAAACCGAACGCATGAAATACTACTGGTATGGTTCTGCTGATGTTGATTCTTCTCATGACTCTGATGGTGACGGATATACGCTTGAAGCAGAACTTGCCGCAGGCCTTAATCCGCACCTTTTTGATAGTCACACAAACGGCGGTGTCGTCTGGTCTGATTCTGACCTGATGGAAGTAAACCTTCAGGTTTACGAGCAGGCGCAGGGTGCGTTGATGGGAGGGAAGTACAGCGACTTCTTCGCCTCACCGATAGCGGGCGTGGAAGGAATTTCGTTCGGTGAGAATGTAGCGCCGGCTGTCTGCGACTGGAACGGGGACGGTAAGCGCGATCTTGTCGTAGCGTTTAAGGGCGGCGTTCGCCTTTTCGTCAATAACGGTACGGCGGCGAATCCCGATTTAGCCGAAATGGCAGTTCCCGAGAATCTCGCTTCGGTATTTGCCACGATTGAGAACCCGCTTATCGCTGGCGACGGAGCGAATGCGCTTTATTTCGCTTCCTTGGCCGATACGAATGTATGGCGTTATGCGATTAAGGATGGAACGATTGCCGCGACGGGCAAAACGGGGCTCTTTGGGGCAATTTGCGGTGATTTGACGCTTATTGACGACTGCACGCTTGATACTCCGCTTTTAGACGGGCTTAGCCTTTCGTTCGCAGATGTCAATCTTGACGGTGTTCCCGATTTTCTCGCCTCCGATGTTGACGGGAGGATTTGGTATTATCAGGGGTTGGGAGTTAGGAGTCAGGAGTTAGGAGTTAGTGGGCAGGGGTTAGGAGTTAGTGGGCAGGAGTTAAAACTCCAAACGCAAAACTTTAAACTTCAACATAAGGTTTGGGGTGGAAGTCATGAAGGATTTGCGAACGGACTTATGCTCGCGGCGGTTGACTGGGATGATGATGGCGATCTTGACTGTGTATGCGGAACAGCAGAAGGTAAGCTTATGCTCTTAACTGATCCGCGTGGAGGCAGGCCTTCAAATGTTTCGCTTGCAGCTGGCGCTGATAGCGTTTCCATTAAATGGGATCCGCATGCACAAAGCCGTATTCGCGGGTACTATGTCTATCGCCGCGCTCAGGGCGGTAACTGGTCGCGTCTTGAGGGTACGACTCTTCCGCGCTATCTCGATAAACCGCCGGAAGGGACTGACAACTACGACTAC
>JAGBXE010000259.1 GCA_017629455.1 Kiritimatiellia bacterium | reverse complement strand
CAGTGCCGCAACTATCAGCAGGACGATTTTTTTCATAATTGCGTATTATATCATAACCATTCAGTTGCGATTTTTTCGCAAAACATTCCCCTCTTCCCTCCCCCTACTCCCTATCACCTCTTCCCTATTCCCTATTCCCTATCAAAAAAGCGTACCGGCTTTTGCACCGGTACGCCTGGAACCCAATCTAGGATTGACCTTACTTCTTCGCTTTCTTCACAACCTTCTTAGCGACAGCCTTCTTAGCGACAGGCTTCTTGGCGGGAGCCTTCTTAACGGCTACCTTCTTGACCGCCTTCTTAACTGGAGCTTTTTTCACAACAGCTTTCTTTGCCGGAGCCTTCTTGACAGCAGCCTTCTTGGCCGGGGCTTTCTTTGCCGGAGCCTTTTTGACAGCAGCCTTCTTGACAGCAACCTTCTTTACTGGAGCCTTCTTAGCCGGAGCCTTCTTAGCAACCTTCTTGGTAGCCATTGTTTGATCCTTATTCTTTACTAAAGTCGTCGGCTCACCCGCATCCGGGCGAAACACCCGCAACTTTTGAGCGAATAATAGCTTATTTTTCAAAAAAATGCAAGCGTAATTGTAAATAATTTACCCTAACCAGACATTCGCTGCGCGAAGAGTTTTTTGAATCTCACGAACATTTAGTTCGCGCGGCGTTACCGATTGCTTAACAGCCATGGCTGCGGCAACTCCTGCCGCTTCGCCGGTAACGAAACACGGGCAAATAAGACGGAAAATATCACAGCTGTCGCTCGCGCCCAGACAACGCCCAGCCGCAAGCAAATTATCTACTCCGCGCGGCAAGAGCGAACGATACGAAACGGGAACACCCTTGTAATGCGGCCCGTCCGAACCCATCCACCCGATGACATCATGGCAATCATAACCTTGCTCAACCATCTTGCGATTAACGACGAGCTCTGCATCAAGTAAGCGTGTATTGCGCGGACCAATCTGCGAACAAGTATTTGCAATATAAACCTGCTCCCACCCGGGTGTCGAACGCATCTTGCGCACGGTATCCCACCAATACTTGCGATGAGCAATCTCCGCAGCTGAAAGATCGCGCACGTCAAGCCCATTGCCCTTATTGCCTAAACGCCCATACCAGCCAGTCGTACCGTTAGGCTCATTGCTGCGGCGCGGCCAAACGCCAGGAAGCACCTCGCCATCGGGGCCTTTCGGCGTTTCCTTCGCAGTTACTCTGTCAAGATTTCCTAACCGCGTTACCCAACCAATCGCATGCGTAATTTGCTGATAATTAGCACCTGCGGCAAAGAACACATCGCCATCGCCGGTACAGTCGATCACTTGCTTAGCCAAAATCGCCTGACGCCCCTGCTTCGACTCAAAAACAACACCCATCACCTTATTGCCGCTCTGAACGACATCAACACCCCACGAATGGAAGAACATCTCGATTCCAGCTTCGGCAACCATCGTATCCATCAAATACTTCGCACCTTCCGGATCGACAGTCGGCTGAACGTGCCGCGCATCCAATCCTGTCGGAATCTGATTGCAGACATCGCCACCCAACTGCCGCGCACGCTTCATAAACTCCTCGCAGATGCCGCGCGTGACGAACGTCCATTTGCCCGACTCTTCCTTACGCCCCGTAGCGAGCATAATAAGCACCATGCCATTTGTGAAAAGCCCGCCAAGCGAACCGTAACGCTCGACGAGAGCAACCTTCACACCCTGACGTGCGGCCGCAAGCGCGGCAGCAAAACCTGCCGGACCGCCCCCGACAACGACAACATCGGTTTCATGAAAAACTGGAACTTCACGCTCCGGCTGAATAACCTTGCCATTCTTAAGAAATGCGCTCGGCCCGTCTTCTATCGTGTGCGGCAAAGGAAATATGTTCTTTCCAAACCCGGGCTTTGTTGGGTCGCCAATAGCCCCAGGCGGCAACTGTTCGCACGTAAACGTGTACTCGTCGGCCCTAGCGCCAGATGCAAGCCCTGCGCCAGCTGCAAGCCCAAGTTTCTTCAAAAACTCTCTCTTTGTAATCTGCATAAGAATATCCTTCCTCTCCAACGTCTCAAAATTCAAAATACATTATTCAACAAACTGGAGCTTGCCGAACGCAGCAGCATCGCGGTTCCAATTCGAGTAGCGCGTATGAAGGCGGCTCATTTCAAAAAGCGGCGTCCAGAAATACGACTTGATGCCGCCTGTGCCGCCATTTGGCTTAGCTTGCCCGTAACGCATACGGCAGACGTTGCCGCTCCAGTATTTCCCGCCGGCGGCGGTTGTCGGAATTTGAGCATCGCTAAAATTCTCAACCTCTGCAAAAGGCACAAAAAGCTCGGCCTCCCAGCGATCATCAAAGAGCTTAACTGCACTTTGGATACCAGGCGCTCTCCAGCGGCCAGTATGACAGTGGAGAGAACGGTTGTTATTGATATCAAGCGCTATTTGACCATACGCTCCCTCGCCATTGCCAGTTGGATCGAAGAAGAACTCAAGCTCCTCGCGCGAAATGCTGCCCGGTTTAGCAACCGACTTAAGATAAGCCATATCAGGATCAAAACATTTAACCCCGAAAGTGACACCTTCGCCAGGTGCCCAAAGTATGCGCAATTCAGTACGATAACGCGCCACTGAATTTGTTCTGTTAAGCGCCGAGACGAAGCTCTGCATCTCGGCACGGCTCCAATCCGATTCGTCCAGCGCGCCATCAATCTGCGGCTTAGCGGCCTTCTGCATGGTGAGCGGCTGGAACGCGCTGCCGCTAGCGTACTCTTCCGACTCACGGAAAAACTGATCAAAGCCCTTCTTGTAATAGGCTATTCGCTTCTGAGACAATTCATCGCCCGATGTCAGCTTCTCGGCCTCGGCGAAGAGCTCTTGCATCTTAAGAACTTCAGCTCTTGGATATGAAATCTCATAGATGTTACGGTTTGAAACTTTGGCCGTCTTCCAAAGCCTGTTCCAGCCGCGCTCCTGCATCGTTACGATCTTACGCATGTTTTCAGCACCTGCACCGAACATCCGCACGCAGAATTCATCGTAAATCGCTTTTACATCAATATCAGGATTCCACATCGCCTTCATCCAGACATAATTGGAAAGCGCTCTGCGCTCGCGCGGCCTGCCGCCGTTAATGAAAGTGCCAACCATAGTATCGCGGCAATCGCGGTAATGCGCAGCAATTGTCTCGCCGTAGACATAAGGCGCACAGGTAAACTCTGCCGGCCAGCAATCGTAATGCCACACTTGAACCTTGCGCCCGGTAGCTTTCGCCCAGCGGGCTATGAGAGCCTCTTCACGCGCTTTCACATCGGGCTGCTTCAACATCGCAAGCCCCGGCATCACGCAGAGAAACGCCTCGACGTTGCCGTTCGTAAACACAACCCCTGGCGGCACTTCACACGTGTTGATGTAAGGAAGGATTGTAATTGTCCAATCGGGATATTTAGCCTTCAACCAATCAGAAAGCGCAACAGTAAAATGCCCCCAGATGATTGGCGAACCACTCCCGGCGTCGCCAAGATTTGGATCAAACAGTTTTGAGCAATGTTCACACGTGCAGACGACACCTCCATCCCACTGCGAAACGGTAATTGTTTTTGTAGAAAGAGAAACTATCCCACCTGCGCTTTTACCGTGCTCTATTTCACCGACAATGCGCTCTTTATACGTCTGAAGGGTTTTAGGATTTCCATAGCAAAGCATAGGCCCGACCGCACGCTTCCCGTCGCGCCTTAACTGGAATATCTCAGGACGCGTGACGACGTAATTATAATTTGTGTCGCTCACCCATTTATGCGGTGCGTGCACGACATGCGCTTTTGCGTTTGAATCTCCCGGCTTATGGGCTGCGCCCCACTCCGTAGCATCGTTCGGCCAATGCTGACGCTTTTTGTAGACTGGAGCATCGCGAAAATCCTGCTCAGGAATTACAATACGACCAGCCTTAATCACGCTACGTCCTGCGTCCTCTGTCGGCCAGTACTGCCTGACGCCTAAAACACGCTCGGTAAAATCGTAAGCGGCATGATAAGCAGCCCCTTGCATTTGCACTCCGGCTGACGATGTAAACGTATGAAACGATTCGTCATTTTCTGTCGACGTCGTTTCAAGACGTATCGCTTTACCTTTATGTGATTTAACAATCTTCGGCCTCACGCCTGAAATTTCTTCAACACAGTCGGCAAGGTAGTTGGCCGCCTGAAGCGTCTTCTTATCCTTACTTACAACTATCGGCATCAAGCACTTGCCATTTTCAACCCATACGAGCTGCCCGGCCCATACATTCACCAGCAACAATGACGATAGCGCCAAGAACACGGTTCTCTTACTTGTTTTCTTCATTACTTACTTCTCTTTCTCACCGCAAACACGCGGCATTGCGCAGGAGCGTATTCACCCTCCACCAACCATTCATCACCCTGGCGACGCGCCACAAGCGGCGCACCTTCGGGCATAACTTCTTCAACCACACAATCACCGCGCGCACGGATATGCGTTGCAATAGTTTGCGCTGCACCATACGGGCGATAATCGTCAGGCATCTTGACTGTTTTTGTTTTCTTAAAATCGGTAAGTATCCCGCCACCTTCGCGCCGCGCATTATTTATAACTATCACATACGCATCTTTTCGCGAAGCCTTAACGAATGTAAAACTTTTCCCTTCATCAGCGGAGCTCCAAGCATACGACAAGCGGCGCAGCTCATCGCGTTTAGAATCGGCCCACTCACGAAGCGGAACATACGTTTTCTCGGGCGCATTCCAAATATGCTTATAAAATATTTCGCTGCAAAATTCTGTGTTTGCATACCTGTCTTTAAAAAGCTTTCCGTGCGCATCAAGGACTACCTTTAGCCCTTTTTCAGAAGCTGATTTAATTGCCTCATCACATTCTCTGTACATCACATTGCACATCGGCATAAAGAGATACTTGTACCGCGCAAGGACTTTAGGATTGCAAACTTCTTTGTCGCAAATAATATCGTAAGGTATTCCCTTCTTACCAAATGTATCGATGATCATGCGGCGATAATGGTGAAGGCCGAACAGCCACCCGCCGCAAACCCCGACTGGATCTGGCACGTATATCGCCAACGGCGAACGCGCATTTTCAGCGTCAAGAAACATATCTGCTAACGGGCGCAAGCGCTTGCGTATAAATTCGCCGTACCTATCGGCTGCGCCGATTTCGGCAACGCGCTTAATAGGAGTTTTGTTGTCTGCCAAAAACTGCTTTGTCTCAATCTCCCCTAGTTCCCATGAATCGGCATGGAAAATCGACAGCGCGCCTGCCTTGACTGCGCCGATTGCAAGGCACGACTTGATGATTAACTCATCGCAGCTCTGCGTCATTGAAACTTTAAGCTCAGTTCCGTCGTCAGCCTTCACAAACGGATGCACACCAAACTGCGCAGGGTAATAGTACATCGTAACAGTCGGCATAAATCGCTTGCCTGCCACGCGCGGCGTAACGATCATTGAGCGCAAGCTGCCAAGCGTAAGAAACTCGCTATATTCGTAAACCCAGTCGGCCGTCATATCGCACGAAGAGGCAATCCCTCCGAGAAGCGGCTCACTCCAAACTATGTTGCCAGGCTTCAGACGATGGATTTCATCGCCCACGATCCTCAGAAACTTAAGCGACGGCATCCCCTCTGAGCGAAACCATCTGAGCGTCTCCAATAGCGCATTGTCATGGTCAATCACGCCACGCAAATGCGCAAACGCCGTACGGTTCGTTGGCTGAAAAAGGCCATCTTTCAGCCGCGCTCCGAAATCAGGCTCCATCCCAATCGCCTTACGCGCTTGTTCTACCAACCCAGGATCCAACTCAAGAGCAGTTAAAGGGTTATCAGGGTATACCTCCGAATTTACAAGCGTCATATTCCAGCGCTCGTTTCCTGCAAACCGCGCAAGGTCTTCAACTGTCTCACGCCTTACACGTTCCCAATCGATAACTCCACGCTTCTGCCGCTGCCACCTACGCAAATTTTCGTAACGAATACAGACATTCTGCCCGTCATTCGTTTTTGAAGCTACTAACTTTTCAACCTTTGGGGTAATAGGATCGGTAATCGGAAGCATGCAGTTTACCGTATCAACATCGATACGCTTAAGGAAATCCCCTGAAATCCCTTTTGAGCCACCCCACGAGAATATCGTAATAGCTAGTACAATCGGAAAACCAAAAGCTATCATATCGACCTTTTGTTGTTGTCCTGTAAACTTACTTTAACAAGAGCCTGTATCCAGAGCTCATCCATATTATCTTACCGTTATCACCCGCGTCGATTAGCCCCAGAAGCGATTTAACGCGCCTTTGAGTAGGGCCAGCAACTGTTAGCGTATGACCATCTAAATAAAGTATAGATTCATTCGGGATCGAAAGATCTCGAACCGTCAAATCTCCCGCCAGCCCAAGTCTTTGCGAAACAATCAAACTTACCCCTTCGAGAAAACTTGCACTTGATTCATCACTAGAAGGCAATACTGGCCACGCCGTTGAATTGGCATTACTCAGCGACAATACACCTTTACCTTTTCCGTCGCTCGCCTTTTCCCAATAAATAGTTCCGCCGCCAGAACGCTCACCACCAGTCGATTTGCCGCCTTGAAGAGTAATTGTAACACCCCAATCATTCTTGCTGATATCGCCCTTTGTCTGACAAACGCTAACGCGCCCGCCGGAGCCGCCACCGCCCAAAACCGTTGCTTGACCACTATAAGAAGCACCCTTCGCGTCAATCGTGCCTGTTGATGGCGCAAGTTCAGAAGCTGTAATCCAAACGCTGCCTCCTGAGCCGCCACCGCTAGCTAAATTATCACTGCCATACGCCTTAATCATACCATCAAGCTTAAATGTGCCCGCAATGGTAAGCTTTACAACGCCTCCGCCCGATGCCGCATTACCACCTGACCCATAATCAAATGGGCATAGTGGATTTCCATACGTAAGTTTATCTGACCCGGCAACAGTTCCAGCATAAACTGCGCCCAATCCATCCGAAACACCTGCCCCAGGGCCTGTTTTGCTAGTCCAACCCTTATTTGAAACGTCAATTTCTCCTTTAGCTGTAACTTCCATATCGCCAGAAACCATTAAGTCAATACGATTGGTAACCGTCAGCTCCGCCATTTCTTTCTCCGAATTTTCATTCACCTGAATATGCGTTACACTGCCAGAAACCACAAGCGAACCCATCAGTTCTGTAGGTGAGTTCAAGGAAAGTAGCGCATTTTCGGCGACATAGAGCGTATTGGTACCGCTATCGCCTACCCTAACAGCTGATGCTTGATCATAAGTGCTAAGCGTCATGTTCGTAAGCAGAACATCGCGCTCTCCAGTAAAATTTATCCTTCCGCCATAAAGTGTCAAATTATTATTATATTTAGAAGACGAATCTACCGCTCCAACCGACATTTCCACTCCGGAATACACACCTACATTCGACCACCCATCAATCTTGATAGCCGAAAAAGATGGCGCTTCTCATGCCGAAGAAACAGTAAGCGGCGTACAGCGATAACGGCTCTTCCTATTAAGTTCATTGTCGATTGTAGAAACAGTGCTACGCACAACTAGAACACCTGCGCCATTATCGTCAGCTTTTTCCAAATATACCGTTCCGCTTGTCCCATATTTATTGTTGTTATTAGAAGTAATGCGCGAAGCAAAATCTCCAAACTGAGCCCCCTTTCGCGTAAGATAAACTGCCGCTCTTCCTCCGCCAGCGCTACCTGCACCTGTTGTTCCAGACCCTCCATCTACCGATATCGACCCACCGCCGGAAAGCGATGATGCCGAAATCCACACACTGCCTCCTGAGCCTGGGTAATTGCCGTTACGAGGACCTATTGATGTAATAATGCCATCGATTATAATATCTCCTGCAACGGCAAGCCTCACAGCTCCGCCGCCACGCGTTGAGCGCCCACTTCCATGAGAAATAGGCTCCTTAACGGAACCATAAATATACGAGACAATTGAATGCACATCATAATTCCGTCCACCAAATCCGCCATGGCTGGCTGAATGATCAGACTTATACCCTGGGCCATCGCTTGCAGCAAAACCCTTACCATCAACATCTATTTTAGCTAATGCGCCGATGGAGCAATTACCGCCAACGAAAACGATAAGACGATAGACACCAAAACCTTTTTTATAAAGATCATAATTCTTCGATGTGGACGTCATTGCCGGCGTAGACTCATGTGTCCAAACGCCCGTCTGAAGTTTAACATCACCAGCAACCACAAATGCCTTTGACCCGTCCTCTTGCGTAGCACCATAGCATACATAATTCTTGGAACCGTAGGAAGCCGACACGCCAGTTAAAAAAGTAACAGTGCCAGCATAATCAGATTGTGTCCAACTCTTGACGCCTGTGTCAACATCCCATGTAAGCGGCCTGTTGGCCGAATCGGCATCAAGGACAATATCATCTTCAGCAGTAGGCGCTCCTGATGGCTCCCAGTTTGCATCAACGCTAGCGAGCGTCGGGTTTTGAGAATCAATTCCGCGCCAATATTTTTGCACTGCATTCCCTACCCAAGCATACATAAGTGCAAGCAACGTAAGAACAAATCTTATTCTCTTCATAAATACCCCTTAAATGCTGTTACTTAAGCTTTATCACTACAAAAAAACAAAACTTATTACGTACTATACCATTTTCCTCTCTTTCCTGCACGCCGCGCTCGACATCTTAAAAAAAGAGACAAATACCACCTTGCGCACCGCAAATGATATAATGACTGAAACTTTGGAGGTACTTTATGAAAGTTACGATAGCTATCGATTCATTCAAAGGAAGTCTCGATTCCATTTCTGCCGGCAAAGCCGCTGCCGATGGCGTTTTGCGCGCATTTCCAAATGCTAAGTGCGATGTATACCCGCTTGCTGACGGCGGCGAAGGAACTGTCGAGGCATTAGTCTCTGGGATGGCCGGCACTCTTCATAAAGTGAACGTCACTGGCCCTAATGGCAAACAGGTGATAGCCACATACGGCATCCTTCCAGGCAACATTGCAGTTATGGAAATGGCACAGGCTGCTGGAATAACCCTACTTTCCGAGAGCGAAAGAAATCCTCTCACAACTACTACGCGTGGAGTTGGTGAGATGATTCTTGACGCCGCATCAAAGGGCGTAAAGAAAATAATAATGGGTATTGGAGGCAGCGCCACCAATGACGCAGGAGCTGGAATGCTGCAGGCCCTTGGGTGGCGCCTTCTGGACGACAAAGGCAACGAGCTTGCTCCCGGCGGCGCGCAACTTGCAAACCTGGCAACAATCATCCCGCCGCCAAGCGAAAGCCTGCCTGAAATTTCGATGCGCATTGCTTGCGACGTCACCAACCCCCTTTGCGGAATAAAAGGAGCAAGCGCCGTTTACGGTCCGCAAAAAGGCGCATCGCCTGCCGATGTTACCCTTCTCGACAATGCGCTTAATCATTTCGCGTCGCTCTCTCAAGGAGAAAGCGATGCTCCCGGCGCGGGCGCTGCAGGCGGTTTAGGATACGCTCTTAAAACTTTTCTTAAAGGCGAGCTAGTGCCAGGCGTTGACCTTGTAATTGAAGAGATAAAACTTGAAAAAGCCATAGTTGACGCCGATGTTGTCATAACGGGTGAAGGCAGGCTCGATGGACAAACTGTCATGGGCAAGGCACCAATAGGAGTTGCGCGCCTAGCAAAAAAATACGGCAAACGCGTAATTGCGTTTGCCGGTTGCGTCGGCGACGGAGTTGAAGCCGTCAACACTGCGGGAATTGACGCGTTTTTCCCGATTCTTCGCCGCGTTACCACCCTTGAAGAGGCGATGGCTACCGGTACTGCCGCGGCGAATCTAACATCAAGTGCCGAACAGGCGTTTCGCCTACTCGGCACTGCACTAAATTAACCTCTAAATCTTAGAACGAGAACGTCGCGGCAAGGCCGGCGATGAAATTCCAGCTTTCATCCCACTTGCCGATGTACTCGTAGTTGCGCGAAGCCCTGCGGATTTCCCTGTCGAAAAGGAAGTCGGAATACCCGACGTAGCCCGAAATTTCGACGCAATCGCAGACGGCCCAGCACAGCTCGGCCTTGATCATCGTATCCATAAGCCCGCTGTGGTTGAGCGGCTCAGTATACATCTCGCCCTCTTCATCAATCACGCCCGGGCACACCCTTTCAAGAGACCCCTTGACGCGCTGACCGTTACCAAAGCCCTGCGCCACCGATGGACGAAGCGTAAGAGTATCATCCTCTTCGCCGAGAAGATTGAACGTGTGGCCGACTGAAAGGTTCACGTAAGTG
>JAGBXE010000258.1 GCA_017629455.1 Kiritimatiellia bacterium | reverse complement strand
GTAAACGGATGCTCCCACGGATTCCAAGGTGCAGTATTTACCGCTAATACCATGTTTGTTCCGCGCAAGCGATGCTGATCAAGAAAATCGCGTGTCTTTTGGCGAAGAGTATCGATAATTACGACGCGATTAGTGACGTCCGACATGGGCTTGCCCCAATCGACCGAACGCCCAGTACCAGTTACTCGCAAAGACGGCGTTGACATATCAACTCGAACTAGATAATTCTCCATAAGACGCGGCTCATCTAGCGTAATATGGAGATATTTCATACCTGGCGCAAATTCATGCGCATTTTGCCAATCTAACGACTGAGGGCATGACGCGGCAGATGCAGCATCAAACCCCGCGAGTAAAATGTGGCAAACAATCGTAATTACAAGAGAGGCTAATAAAGGTGAAATATGTTTTTTAGTATTCATAGCGATAAATTATACCATAAGCCCTAGTGCCGCGTTAAATATGATTTAGATTAGAGAAAATAAAGGCGCAAACGGTAAACACGAAAATATGATATACTATCATATCTAAACGTTATGCGCCTTTTAGCTACAGTTACACTTTTAAGCATCATCACAACAGCCTTTGCTGGCAATGTTGACGATGTAAGTATTTCTTTTTCGACACGCGGCCCCGACCGTTATGCCGACGGGAGCGTTGTGCTTGATGGAGAATGCTATGCCCTTGTGTGGTCGAAGGATGGCAATTTCGACGGCTTTTCAGCTGGCGGATTATGCATTGACGAAGAAGATAAGATAGTTCTTCTGGCACCAGTTGCAAAAAATGGTCATTGCCCTTCTGTTCTTTTCCAGATTCCCGCCGATGAAGCAGTAGCCATGTCGTCTGGGTTTTATGCTGTCTACCTCCTTGATACACGCGTAGAATCAGCCGAAGGAACTGTAGCTACAGGCTCAAATAACGGCAAGATAAAGCTTATGAATGGCTATGGGCTTGCAAGCGAAAAGGTTTCAATAGCCAATAATGCAGTATCTTCTTTAGCAGGCGAAAATCCTTCAAACACAGATGGGCAGGTAGCCTCTTACATCCCTAAGGCCGATTCTAAATGCGTCCAGCCTAAGATAAAGAGTATGCGCATCGACGGCGAAAACGTCTTTCTCACCGTCGAGAATCTAGAGGGCTTTATGCGCGTAAACTCTGGCACTGGCGTAGCGGCCTTCGACGAAGCAACAGCAGCCGTAGAGGCCAATGGTGCCGATAATGATATTATTCTTGTTGCCCGCAAACGCGGCAACTCTGGTTTTTTCAAAGTAATACGCAGCGGCAAATAATATGAAAATCAAGAAAGCGATATTCGCCGTTATTGTTGCGCTATTGTGCCTAGCGAGCCGTGCGGCATACACCGTTAATGGCGACACAACAGAGGTAACAAATCTTGCTGATTTGCTATTAGCCCTTGATGACCCA
Organism: Kiritimatiellia bacterium; assembly: GCA_017629455.1. The sequence continues at coordinate 4,046 of JAGBXE010000258.1, read as the reverse complement.
ACCGTATCGACGATTATCCTTAAAAACACGATAGAACTTGAAAACAATACGGTTCTTTCGGCAAACCTTACTGCAACAAAAAACAGAAAAGTCATCCAAGTCGAAGAGCCCTTCTTGCCTACTTCAGGCAAGGTGACGCTTACTTCCAGTAATTCAGAGGGTACCCTCGATACGATCGCAACGCCTCTTGAAAACGAATACAGTAAATATAAGCTTTTCGATATTCCCGAAAACTGCCATGTCGTCATATCAAATTTGACGCTGAAGGGCGGTTTTACAGGCAGCCGAACAGTCAATGCCGATGAAGCGTCCACAGGTGGCATCGACAACGAAGGCACGCTTGAGATGTATGATTGCGATATCACACGAACAGGCACCGCGCTATTAAACCGCCCGAATGCAACAGCCGTTCTGGTCGATTGCAATATTGTGCGCAATGCCAACTGGTATGGCGGTGGCATTCTGAACTTTGCCGAGAAAACAGACTCCTCTACATACATAAACGGTGGAACCCTTATAATGGACCGTTGCTCTCTATCCGAGAACGAATCAATTGGCCCTGCGCACGGCGGTGGGGCTGCCGAAAACCAAGGGCTTATGTGCCTTAACAACTGCGTAATTGCAAACAACGCTTCTACAGAAATTGGCGGCGGCATCAATAACTGCAAGGGCGGCGATTTATACGTAATAAACTCTACGTTCACAGGCAATGTAACAACATCCGACGATTACGGCACAACAGCAGGCGGAGCTATTGGAAACGCCGGTCAGGCAGGCAATGTCTACATAGCAAACTCTATTCTGGCCGACAACGGCTACGATACGGGCGAATATGTCAACAGTGCCTCATTGGGGCGCTACGATAGCGCTACCGAAGGTCACTTCTGCCATTTGGCAAATACAATAATCGATGCTACCGCTGGTATGGACCGCCTTGACGCTACAAACATTTCCGTTAAGACCGATGGGCTTTTTGCCGGTTACACTTCGAGCGGAATCGTAGCTTCAGGCGGCAGCCATGAAGAAAACAATATCCGCTATTCATCCGATTTCTCCCACGCCAGCCTCACCCCTGGAGACAGTCCTGACGATTTTAGGCTCGCCCAGACAATGATGACGTTTGAGCCTACTCACTATATTTTTCAACTTTCGGTAAGAACTTATTTTGATTATAGCGCCGTCTTAAATGGTGGCAAGCCTTCTATGGGCTATATGCTTGACGACAAAATGGTCGCATTAGGTCCCGACGTTGAACTTCCAACCGAAGAGATGATGGTAACTGTTACCTTTGACGAAAAAAGCCGTTTAGGTTACAACGCCGTAGGAGCAATGGCAATAGAGCCCCTTTTAAACCCCGAAGCACCAGACAAACCTGGCGTTTTCAAAGTGACACTTGGGAAATTCACAGGCGGCAAAGTTTCTGGCGTTACTGTCTACGGCGATAACTACATCTCCAATTCCATAGTTACCGTCCATGCCGAAGCTGAAAGTGCCCACTATCTAAACGGGTGGGAAATTAACGGTGAAGTCATCCCCAATTCTAGCCAGCAATACGTTTTTTCTTTTGCAGTTATCACCGACACAACTATCACACCGATTTTCATGCCTGTCGTCACAGAACTTCATGGCGCCCGTCAACGCTATCCCTGGAACAATCTTGTCGATATCGACTATTCCGTTGCAGAAACAAATGCTGTAAAATATCGCCTCGTAATCCTTGCCACATACGAAGATAACGGAACAAACTGCACATTACAACTTAGAAGCTTCCGCAATAACTCCGATATTTCTCAAGTACAAAAGCTCGGTGAAGACAAAAACCTCAATATTGATGGGTTCCACCGCGTCACTTGGGATTCTGCAGCCGATGGAGTAAACCTTAAAGGCAAAACCATACATTACCATATTTTAGCATGCGAAGGAGAAGAAAGATGAATTTCGCATGGAAAAAGTTAATCGTCGCAACTGCGCTTCTTACTGCTACATATTCAGCTAGCGCAACAACTTGGCCAATCAAAAGCTGGGCGTCTGGAACTAAAAGCACTCGTCTCACCCAAGTTTTAATCAATGCAAAAGACGACGATATACTAGAGTTGCAAGACAACCTTTCCGTTAACTCTGATATTGAAATTAGAAAGCGCCTGACATTACGAAGCGCCGATAATAAAAGGTACACAATCACCAATCGCGGCTATACATACGGCATTAAAATCCATCCGGGCGGCACACTCATTATGGAGAATGTCATCTACGACTGCGCCGGGATGAACCAGATCGAAGACGTTTTCCTTTTAAACCCTCAAACAGTAAGCGGTTCTACGACAAATGTCTCTCGAATGATTTTAAATAACGGCGCTTCAATCCGCAATGCTGTGCTCTCTTCAAGCACGAGGAATGAAAACGCTGTTATTCACATTAAACAAGGCGGTGTTCTTACAATCAAATCTGGTGCCGAGATTATCAACTGCAAGAATAACTCCAACCCCGGCAAGGGCGGCGCCATCTGTTGCGATTTTGGCACAGTCATTATGACAGGCGGTACAATCGCAGGCTGCTATGCAAAAGGCGCAGGCGGCGCCATTCATACTGACGGCACACGTATTGACAGTACGGGCAATTACGGCATCAACGCACGCGGCGATATTTATATTTCTGGCGGATACATTACAAATAACACATGCGGAGCCGGTCAGTACGGAGGCGCCATCTATCTTGGTAACTCCGGGCCTTTACTTCACATAACGGGAACTACCGTCATTTCAAACAACTTTTCCGGTACTGGCGAAAACCGCATTTCCGACGATGTTTCAACATATCTTCTTCAAAACGCCTACGCAAACCGTCTGAAACTGGTCAATCACGACGAAAGCAATCCCTCGGGCTTTTCGTACGAAGGAATTAAATTCACAGGAAACGTCGGCGTGCGCTATCCCGATGTAAGCGAAATGTCGGATCCGCAGCATACACGTTTCGGTGCTGTCTGGGAATATTTCACCGGCACACAAGAAGAGCCGCGTCAGTTTTTCTGGAACGGAAACAACGAATACCGCGGTCGCCTTGACGGAAACGCACTTGTTTGGTCAAGCCACGTTACTCACGAACTTCCAAAAGACGGCGAAATAATTAAAGAGCTTATTGCTAATGGCGAGCTTAGCCCATTGTACATTGAACTAAATGACGACTACGAAATGCAGGCGGCGGTAAATGTCCCTGAAAATTATGAAATTATAATCGACTTACAAGGCCACAATTTCATATGCGATTTCCATGTCTCAAACACGACTGGTAGAGTCGTATTTCGCGACAGTTCCGTCAATAAATCGGGAACCGTAACTGGCCACCGCGATTCTCAATACGCAAGCGCATTCTATCTTGAAGGAGGCTCATACCAAGTAAAGCCGCCGCCAGAATGGATTGCGCCAAACCGCGTGTTAATAGGCAACTATTGCAAAGACCATCCCTACATGGTTGCGATTAAAGCATGGGATGCAGATGAAAGCTACTCAGTTGCAGATCTAACTAAAGTTACACTCGAAGACGCCGATTATGAAGTTAGAGACGTAACTTTTGACAAGAACGGCGTTCCAGACATACCGAAAATAACATTCTCTGCAGGTGACTGGAAACATATGCAACACAACAACTTGAATCACCGCGTTATGGTGTTAGCAGCACCTGCAGAAACAAATAAAACGACTGGCGCATTTATTGAATGTGAACCTAAAATTGTCCTCTTCGACTCAAGCGCTACGACAGGCACACAGCACTATGGTCGTGAAGGCGAATTCGAATACCTCGCCGCTTCTCGTGGGCTTATAAAGTTAATCCACATCACTATGAAAGCCCAGGGCGAAACATGCATTACAAACTCTATTGATACAGCCTACCTCCGTTTCCCGGCGGCGGAATTTAGGGCTACGCAGCGTAAAAACGGTGAAAAACTTCACATCAACATTGTAGACACCCTTCTAGCGCAACTAGATTTTGATAGAGCAAGCGGGTTTACCGACAACGAAGTAAACACCAAGCTTGATACGATTTCTGAT
>JAGBXE010000257.1 GCA_017629455.1 Kiritimatiellia bacterium | reverse complement strand
TGGAATTGACGCGCAAAACCTCTACTGGAACAGGGCGTATTGTATAGCCGTCGTCTAGCGTAATCGGCGAGCGCAAAACTGAGAGTTTTTCCTCGCTCCAACGCCCAGCCGTTTTAACGATGTACGTCTTTTTATGCCCAAAGCGCGGGTGCGTAAGGCGATTTACAAGACTTCCATCATTACTCATTATAAGAAGCCCTTCGCTGTCACGGTCAAGTCGGCCAACGGGAACGAGACGCTCGGGAGTTTTTACGATATCGGCAACCGTCGTTTCTCCAAACGGATCACTCATCGTAGTTACAACGCCAACTGGCTTATAAACAACGATCGTACGCTTGCGCTCGGGCTTAGAAATCGGCTTTCCGTCAACTCGGATATCTGCATTTGGCGAGAACCTTGCGCCAGGTTCTGTCACAACAGCACCATCGACTGTAACTACCCCAGAAGATATCACCTGAGCAGAACCGCGACGCGACGCGACGCCTGCTTTTGCGAGAATATTTTGTAATCTTTCAAGTTCTTCGTTCATACTGAAACAATAACAAATGAATAATTATCAGGAGCGCCGCAACGAACAACTTCCGCTGAAAGACGGCTTGCTGCTGAATCTACCGCCCCTGCGGCAACAAACGCTGCCAGCCTGTGATCTGAAACAACATCATGTACACCATCGGTGCACAGCAGAAAACGCGAAGGACTGGTAGATTCAATCTCTACCCATTCTGGCTCAACAGTTGGCGCCACACCTACTGCGCGTGTTATGCCATGAGAGCCTGCTACGCGATGATCGCGAGTTAAGGTGCTCGGCATACCACCGCGTATACGATACACCCTGCTATCACCAACATGACATACTGCAACGTGCCTTGTGTTAGCCGGATCAAGAACAAGGACAGCAACAGTCGAACCCATGCTTTTATACCCACATTCGCGAGCTATCGAATAAATTGCTGAATTAGCTTCGGCAACGGCCTTATCTACGGCTGCTACACGCGCGGCGAAACCTGTGCCACATTCATTAAGAAACATCTTAATGTTACGACAAACCATTTCACTTGCACGGGCGCCTTCAGAGCCGCCACCAACGCCATCGGCTACACAATAGACATACCTTAAATCGTCAACTAAAACATGATCTTGGTTTTCAAGGCGAACAAGACCCTGTTCACTGACCGCAGCAGACTCGACGTTTCTTTTGACGGTGCGTGCGCTATTTGAGAACCCCCCAAATCCAAAAAGAACCATCTTACCTTACCCCTCCTTGCAACTAGAACCGAGATCGTCCGCTAGGCGACAAGAAAGCGAAGTGCGCCGCTCACGGACTGTATTCGTTGCTATTGCGCGATCAATTGCATACGGAACACCTATCAAAAGAACGAGCTTGCGCCCTCGTGTTATTGCTGTATAAAGCAAATTGCGCTGGAGCATTACATAATGCTGCGTATGAACAATAACTACAACAGCAGGATATTCGCTTCCTTGCGATTTATGAATCGTAGTAGCATATGCAAGCACTAGCTCATCTAAATCAGACGATTCATACTTAACTGGCCGTCCGTCAAACGTAACAACTAATTCTCGAGTGATCGAATCAACAGATTTGATAAAACCAATATCTCCGTTAAAAACATCTTTTTCGTAATTGTTGCGCAACTGCATCACCCTATCGCCCACACGGAAAAGTGTGCCTCCACGAACTATCGACTCGCCAGTAGGATTGATAGCTTTTTGGATTTCAATGTTCAAATTATCCGTTCCAAGAACATTGCGCCGCATAGGAGAAAGAACCTGAACATCAGCAAGAGGATCCATGCCGAATTTCTTCGGGATGCGCGATGTCATAAAATCTATCGCCCGGGAAAGACACACTTGCGGGTCTTCGCAGCGGATAAAATAGAAATCGCTTTCGCCTTGGCGCACTTCCAACGGCTCGCCCGAATTGACATGGTGAGCATTTTTGACGATTAACCCAGTTGAATCTTGGCGAAATATAAAATCAAGTTTCACAGAGGGCACTACACCTGAAGCTATAAAATCACCGAGAACCGAACCGGGGCCCACTGAGGGCAACTGGTCCGTATCGCCAACCCAGACAACAACAGCATTTTCCGGAAGCGCAGCGAGAAGATCGGCAGCAAGTTTTATGTCTATCATCGATGTTTCATCAAAGATAAACATATCACCTTCTAAATGATTTTCAGCATCGAATGTAAAACGGTTTGTAATCGGATTCCATTTTAAAAGGCGGTGTATCGTCTGCGCGGAGCGGCCGACACTTTCACTCATGCGCTTTGCTGCTCGCCCAGTAGGGGCGGCTAAAACAATTTTCGCCTTTTTAAC
>JAGBXE010000256.1 GCA_017629455.1 Kiritimatiellia bacterium | reverse complement strand
TGTACTCCGTCTTGTGTAAAGGTTTTTGAGGCTTTATACAATCCATACCAAGTAGACGTTGCCTGACTTCCATAAATATTTGTATCTGAACCACTTGATGCATTTATAGCCGATACTCCTGGTTTACATATAGGCCTACACTTCCTTACGCGTCCATGCTGGGATGAGGTGATACCAGGATTTTGGAAGGAAATCAAAGCTGCAGTAAAGCCGCTTGAAGTCGACTACGGCCGCCGTGTAAAGGTCGCGTCCGAGCGTCCGCTTAAGGTAAGTAAGCCGCGTTCCACAGTTGTCAAAGGTGTAAAGTACGGCGAAATCTACGAAGTAAAATGTAGTGTTCATGAGCCGCTTGCGTTTTTGCGCATTGATTGGAAAAAGGAAGGCGCAAAGAAATGGGCGAGCAGGGCTGCGTCGGTGCAGGTCGTAGGGGGAAGGGCTGTTTTCCGTGTGCCGCAGGGCGTCGATTCGTTTGCTGTTGTTTATAATCAAACGAGGTGCGCAAAGAAAGAAGTTGAATTTTCTGCCCTTGAGGTAAATAAGTTGGAAGTTCTCTCCGATGAAGAGCAGGCGTTGACGGCAGCGTCAGATGAGCTTTATCGCTACTGGCATTTAATTACCGGTTCTGCGAAGTCAGTTCCTGTAAGGCTTCGTATTGATCCGTCAATTTCAAAAACGGGTAACGACACCTCTACGAGTGTGACAGAGCCTAAAGAAGGTAAGACATTTATTACAGGCTCAAACGCCAGAAGCGTTCTTTACGGCGTTTACGATCTTCTTGAGCGCCGCGGCGGTTGCGGCTGGTTCTGGGATGGCGACAGAATCCCGAAGAAGGCAAAGATAGATCTTTCAGGTCTTAATGTCCGCGAAGAGTCTAAGTTTGCGTATCGCGGCGTGCGCTATTTCGCACATCGTGGCCTTCATCGTTTTCAGGCTGAGCATTGGGGGCTTGAAGATTGGAAGCGCGAAATTGACTGGTGCCTTAAAAAACGCTTAAATCTTTTTATGCTTCGCATCGGGCAGGATGATTTGTTCCAGAAGGCATTTCCTTCGGAGTGTGCCTATCCCGATTCGTCAAAACCATTGCCTGGTCAAGGCCGTCGTTACGATAACCGCTCGCTCTTCTGGCCGCTTGAATTTAGAGGTCAGCTCCGCAAGGAAGTGATGAAATACGCATTCCGCCGCGGAATGATGGCGCCGAGCGATTTCGGTACGATGACGCATTGGTATTCGCGCACGCCGCAGGATTTCTTGGATAACAAAAAGCCTGCATTCCTTCCTCAAGCGCCTGGTGCGTATGGTGAGCCTTCCGGGCGTGTGTGGGATATCCGCAATAAAAAGTGGATGGATGCCTATTGGAAGATTACCGATGCCGATATTCGCGAATACGGTAGGCCTGGGCTTTTGCACACAATCGGCATTGCCGAAAGACGCGTGTCGACAAACAGGCAAGAAAACCTTGCGATGAAGACACGCTTAACTAAAGCGATTTTTGCTGAAGCCGATAAGAGATATCCAAACTCTGCAAAGCTCCTTGCCGGGTGGGATCTTTACTGCATGAAGAAGCCTGAAGAAGTAAAGGCGTTTCTTAAGAACATCCCCGAAGATGTCATTATCTGGGATTACGAAGCTGATGCCACCATAAACACATGGTTTGGAGAGTGGGATATTGTCGGCAAGCGTCCTTACGCATTTGGTGTTTTCATGGCTTACGAGGCTGGTCTCGATTCCCGTACGGATTATGCGAAAATCGCTTCGCGGCAGAAGCTTATCGAGAACGACCCAATGTGTAAGGGTTACATTCTCTGGCCTGAGTCGAGCCACGTAGATTCAGTGGGAATAGAATGGTTTGCGAGAAACTCTTGGCGCGCCGATAAGGCCGATGTCGCGCCTGTTGTCGCTGATTACTGTGAGCGTCGTTATCCGCAAGAGGCGCAGACGATGAAGGATTTGTGGCTTAAAACAATTCCCGTTTCGACAAACATGCAGAACACGTGGCGCTGGAATGCGTTCTTGCCGATTCTGCGTGAAATGGGCGAAGGGCTCGTTAAAGTTGAAGAACGTAAGCGTTGGCCAGCTCCAAAGCCTGAAGGGTTCTTCAGCGATCTACCAAAAGTTGCCAAGGCGCTTAAATCGCTCGATTGGGAAAAGGACGAGTTTTTAAAGCGCGACATGATCGACATTGCCCGCGTCTGGGCCGACCGCCTTGCGATAGATGCTGAAAACGCAATGTTTACGGAGTACTTTAAGTGGCTCGATGGCGACAAATCGGCTGAAGAGCGCTTTGCTAAACTTGCCGATATTGCATATGAAAGGCTTAAGGCGCTTTCTTCGCTTATTGCTCTACATAGCGATTTCTCAATATGCGATACTTACGATAAGCTCGTTAAGATTCATCCCATAGCCAATCCTGGTTTTTCGTCGGTTTTAGTCGACAATGTCGCCAATTATTATTGCACATCTCATCAGGCCGAATTGGCGTACCATTGCTACTTGCCTGCCTTTAAGCATTATACAGACACGCTTAAAGAGAAGATGGCACGCGGCGATAAAGAGCCGATTGGAATTGGCATTATGGAAGAGTTTAAAGACCGCGTTATTGGAATGTCGTTTGCCAAGTTGCGCCTTGATGTTTCGCGCACGCGCGATGATTTTAATCGTGCAATTGATATGATTCTCGCGGCCGCTGCTTACCGTGGCGGCGATGCGTTCTCAGAAGAGTGCATACGCGCGCTATCGATTGCTGGCTTTTATTCGCCCGATCCCAAGCGCGATCTTCTTAAGGACCCCGTTTGGCGCACGCGCTTTCGCACGTTTAAATCATCAGCCGATGATACGCTACAGCCTTTTTACTGGTATGACCCGGGCGTATCTGAAAAGGTGCCTTTAGTCATAGCCCTTCATTCGTGGGGTGCGAGTGTAAATTGGTCGACCCCGGCTACGACTACGCAACCTTATTGCGAAAAGAACGGCTGGGCTATGCTGTATCCTAATTTCCGCGGCGGCAATATGCGTCCAGAGGCGTGCGGCAGCGACCTTGCCGTAAACGACATTCTCGATCTCATTAAATGGGCGCAGAATGAAAGGGCGATCGACTCCGAGCGCATATACATTATCGGCGGCTCCGGTGGCGGTCATTTTGCGCTTCTTATGGCAGGAAGGCACCCTGAGGTTTTTGCCGCGTCTGTTGCGTTTTGCCCTATTACGGACCTTGCGCGTTGGCATGCTGATTCGACACTTCGTAAGAATAATTATGCCGCCAATATCGTTGCCGCGTGCGGCGGGGAGCCTTCGCCTACGAATAAAGAGTATGCCGCACGCTCGCCTTTGACGCATCTTCCAGCTGCACGCCAAGCAGGAACGCCGATTTACGTAGCTACTGGCATTCACGACGGTCATACAGGAACTGTTCCTGTTGGACATTCGATTCGTGCATATAATGTTTTAGCTGACGAGGGAGATCGCATTTCAGAAGAGACGATTGCCGAAATCGAAAATACCGAGGCTATTCCAGAGGCGTTTCGCTTTACCGGGTGCGATCCTTTGTATACCGAGAAAAATAAAATTTGGCTTCGCAAAGATAGTGCTAATGTAAGGCTTACGATTTTTGAAGGCGGCCACAGCGCAAATTATCCTGCAGGCTTAGACTTTCTTTCGCGTCAGCGCCTTGGAAAGCCAGCCGATTTTTCGCTTCCGTCGGCAGGCGCTTCAACGATTGAAGCAGTCACGCGCTAACCGCTTTTTCTAATTGGGCGCAATTTTATTTCGTTGAACTTTTAAGTTATAATACAGCATCTAACGAGGCCTTCGCCGACCTGCTTGCACGACCCGCAGTTTGCGGGCACCCACCGACATGATTTTGACGCGCGCACC
>JAGBXE010000022.1 GCA_017629455.1 Kiritimatiellia bacterium | reverse complement strand
ACTCTCCAAAGATATCGTTATCGACGTAGTCGCCGGTAAAGCCGCCGATTTCAAGAAGGTCCGCAACGGGAAGGGCACTTTTAGCGTCTACCGCAACAGTGTTGTAGCCATTGGTGCCGGAAACTTTTACTGTGCCTTCGAGTGGCTCGCCATTAGGCCCTACGGCAATTATTGGGCCGAATTGGTGGCTATAGTTGAGCCATCCGTCTCGCGTGTAAACGTGAAGGTATAATTCGCCGTCAGCTTTTGACATTGGTACATTGTTGTAACGGCCAAGTGTCGGATGCAGGCTTAAGTGTAAATCAAGGTCGTTGTTGACCAAGTTCACATCCCAATCGCAACTACTGGGAATTTTACCGGGAACTTCGGTAAAGGCATCGAAATACGGCATTGCAGATGGAATGTCGAGAGTTATTAGAAAGGGTCTGATAAGAGCTTGGTTAGCCGACCCGTAGACGCTGCCGAAAACTCTTTGCCCGGCTACATCGAGAGTGCATGAACCGTCGAGAAACATTTTTTCTCCGACGTCGGGCCAATCAAGGCGGACGCGATCGACGACTAACCGGGAGGGCGAGATAGATACGTCGGCAACGACGCGGTCTGGTGCGACAGAAAGGACCTCTGGTTTTATAAGTACAAGCTGGAATGAGGGAATCGTTGGAAGGGCAATATTGATTTTTTCATTGCGCGCTATGTTTACGGGCGCATAGTAGCTGTCGGGGAGGCGCTCATATTTAAAGGCTGTTGCCTTTACGTAGCGACGAAGGGGGTTGATTTCGATTCTTTCAGCTGAGGCGAGAGTCTTTTGATTTGTGCTATTGTTAGTTGCTGGTGTTAAAGCCGCAAAGCCATCGATAGTAAGGCCTGAAAGGAAGCTGAAGGAGACGGACTTTGCTCGTATTGTTATATTTGTGCCAACAGCATTGTTAGCGACAAATTCAAAGAAAGTATTAGGAATAGTCTGTTCGCGGAACGTAAGCGCGATAACAAAGATTGCCAGCAAAGACAATGTGACAGCGGAAGCGAAAATACAGTATTTAAAAAACCGCCACATTAAGGATGGAATTCTAGGCATCTGCTTTAAGCGCCAATCGTGTATTATTTTATCAAGTTTGGCAGCCCCTAGGAGAGTCGAACTCCTCTTTCCTGGATGAGAACCAGATGTCCTAGCCGATAGACGAAGGGGCCAGCCTTGGTGCACCCGGTGGGATTTGAACCCACACACCTTTCGGCACTAGAACCTGAATCTAGCGTGTATGCCAATTTCACCACGGGTGCGAAGTTGCGCGTAGTATATCACAAAATATTTTACCGTGTCAATTGGGGTGGGGGAGAAACTGGCTTAAAAGTAAATAAACCAACATTAAGAGTGCCGAAGGCGGGACTCGAACCCGCACGCTCAAAACTGAGCAAGGGATTTTAAGTCCCCTATGTCTGCCATTCCATCACTCCGGCAAGCGGTTTGCAAACAACTTTATGAATGCAAAAGTGCGTGTATTATATCATAAATTTGTCGGCGGTGATACGGTCATTTTTGATATAATACACTTTACTAGGAGTTAAAAATGATTCATTTGACGATAGATGGCGTTCAAGTCGCCGCGGAAGAAGGTTCGACGATACTTGCTGCTGCTCAAAAAGCAGGTATCGAGATACCCAATCTGTGCTTTATGAAAGACCTCAAGCCATATGGTGCTTGCGGTGTTTGTGTTGTTGAAGTTGAGAAATCTCCCAAACTAATCCGTGCGTGTGCAGCGACCGTTTCTGAAGGGATGGTCGTAACGACAAAGAGTGAGCGTGCACTCCGTGCTAGGTCGCTCGCGTTGGAGCTTCTTATGGGCGATCACGATGGCGATTGCCAAGGCCCTTGTAAGTTAAATTGCCCGGCTCATACCGATTGTCAAAAGTACGTTAAGCAAATTGCGCAAGGCCGTTTTGCCGACGCCGTCTCTACGGTGATGGAGACGTTTTCTTTGCCGTCTTCAATAGGCAGGGTTTGCCCGCATCCATGCGAGAAGGCGTGTCGTCGCAGGTTGGTAGAGTCGTCGATATCAATTGCGCATCTCAAAGCTTTTGCCGCAGATTATGCGCGCAAGGATGGCTCTTTAGTTATGCCTAAGCCCGGCGCTCCAACTGGGAAGAAGGTCGGCATCATTGGCGGCGGGCCTGCTGGTTTATCGGCCGCGTTTAAACTTGTCCAGTTTGGGCATGAAGTAACAATTTACGATCAAATGCCCGAAATGGGCGGAATGCTCCGCTACGGTATTCCAGCCTATCGTTTGCCTAAAGATGTTCTTAAAGCTGAAGTCGACGCAATTGCCGCGATGGGCGTTAAGTTTGTAAACAACTTTAAGCTAGGGCGCGATGGCGACATTGAAAGTCTGCGCAAATCATACGATGCTCTAATAGTTGCCAACGGCGCGTGGAAGTCTTCCTCTATGCGCGTTAAGGGTGAGTCTTTGCAGGGCGTTTGGGGCGGCATTGATTTCCTCCGTGCAGTATCTACTGGCGTCGCACCGCAAATCGGTGATCGCGTTGCTGTCGTCGGCGGCGGAAATACGGCTATGGATGCTTGCCGTACAGCAGTTCGCCTTGGTGCTAAAGAAGTCTATATCATCTACCGCCGCACGCGTAATGAGATGCCGGCAGAAGATATTGAAATCCGCGAAGCAGAGGAAGAGGGCGTTAAGTTCCTCTACCTTATGGCTCCCGATGAGATATTGGAGCAAGACGGCAAAGTTTCGGCTCTTCGCCTTCAGGTTATGGAGCTTGGCGAACCGGATGAGCGCAATCGCCGCAGGCCCGTTCCTGTTCCCGGTAAATTTGAAGAGATTCAGCTCGACACCGTAATATCTGCTATCGGTCAATGCAACGATCCTGAAGGCTTTGAATGCTTGCCAAAAACGCAAAAGGGCACGATCGCTGCCGATGAAGCAACGTATGCTACAGCAATCCCTGGCGTGTTTGCATGCGGAGATACCGTAAATAAAGGCGCAGGTATTGCTATTGGCGCTATTGCCCAGGCAAATGAGGCTGCTAATTCCGTTGACGCGTATCTTAAGGGTGTTGAATATCAGCCTTTAGCGCCGATAGTTTCCGAGCGTCAGGTGACAGAAAAAGATTACGCGCAGTTTACCCGCGTTGAACGCGCCGCGATGCCTCATCGTTCGCCGGCAGAGCGCAAGGGCGATTTTGCCGAAGTAAATCTTGGGCTTTCGCCAGAAGCGGCCGTATTGGAGGCGAAACGCTGCCTTGAATGTGGCTGTCACGATTACTCCGAGTGTAAACTTATACGCTACGCAAATCTTCTTAGGACCGATACGAAAAAGATTAGGGGCGAATTCCACCCCGGCTTTGTCGAAACGGCTCTTAAGTCGATTCAGCGCAACCAACGTAAGTGCATCGATTGCGCCCAGTGTGTGCGCGTCTGTGAGCAGATAGCCAAGAAGGGGCTTCTCGGTCTTGTCGGCAGAGGCTTTACTACGGTTATCAAGCCTGAATTCCGCGATTCCAGCGCGGTTAAAGATTGTGTAAATTGCCACTTGTGTGTCGACAACTGTCCTACGGGCGCGCTTAAGTTTATGGCATGATGAAGGGCCTTTCTTGGTAGTAGTGTCGTAAGTTTAGTTTGGTATAATACTTTAAATATTTTTAAAAGGGTATATAGAAATGAGCGAGCAGGAAATCGGCGGATATAACGCGGAAAATATTCAGGTTCTTGAGGGTATGGAGGCGGTGCGTAAACGCCCTGCCATGTATATCGGCGACACTGGAGAACGCGGGTATCACCATCTCGTGTATGAAGTTGTTGACAACTCAATCGACGAGGCTTTAGCTGGTTTCTGCACACTTATCGATGTCATCATTAATCCCGATGGCTCGTTAACTGTTAAAGATAATGGTCGCGGCATTCCCGTCGATATGCACCCGACCCAAAAGAAGCCCGCTATTGAAGTCGTCTTGACCGTCCTTCACGCAGGTGGCAAGTTTGACGGGTCGAACTACAAGGTTTCAGGCGGTCTTCACGGCGTGGGCGTAAGCTGCGTCAACGCGCTTTCGGAATGGATGAAGGTCGAGGTCAAGCGCGACGGCAAAGTTCATCAGATAGAGTTCTCGCGCGGTCATGTTACAAGGCCTCTTGAGGTTGTCGGCGAGTGCGGCGATGAGACTGGAACTTCCGTTACGTTCTTCCCCGATCATTCGATTTTTACCTGCCGCAAGTTTAAAGCACAGATTCTCGCCGCGCGTCTGAGGGAGCTGGCATTCCTTAATAAGGGCGTTACGATCCACTTCAAGGACGAAGAGGGCGATGAAGAGGGCCGCAAGTTTGAAGAGACGTTCCATTACGAGGGCGGCATTGATGAGTTTACCGCATATCTCAACACGAACAAGACTTCTATCTCCCCGGTCATTCATTTTGAGGGTCAAAAAGAGTGCGAACGCCTTGACGGCTCGTATGTGATTCAGGCCGAAGTGTCGATGCAGTACACCGACACATATTCCACCATTGAGCAGACGTACTGCAACAACATCCGCACGATTGAGGGCGGTACGCACCTTTCGGGCTTCCGCCGCGCGCTTACCGCTACGATCAAGTCCTACGGTGAGCGTACAAAGCTTATTAAAGAAAAGGAGCTTTCGTCGCTTTCGGGCGATGATATGCGCGAAGGGCTTACGGTAATTGTTAGCGTCAAGGTGCCTCAGCCGCAGTTTGAAGGCCAGACGAAGACGAAGCTCGGTAACGGTGAAGTCGATGGAATAGTAGCTGGTATTGTAAGCGACAAGCTTAATACTTTCTTCGAAGAAAACCCGGCAGTTGCAAAGGTTATTATCGAAAAGACGCTTCTCGCTAACAGAGCTCGCGAGGCCGCTCGTGCAGCTCGCGAATCAACTCGCCGCAAAGGCGTTATGGACGGTCTTTCGTTGCCAGGCAAGTTGCGCGACTGCTCCGACCGCGATCCGGCCAATACAGAACTTTATCTCGTCGAAGGTGACTCCGCAGGCGGTTCTGCCTGCAAAGGGCGCAATCGCGCTACGCAGGCTATTCTTCCTTTAAGAGGTAAAGTCCTTAACGTTGAAAAGGCGCGCATCGATCGTATGCTCGCCAATGCGGAAATCCGCACGATGATCACGGCTATCGGTTGTGGCTTCGGCGAAGAATGGGATGTGTCAAAGGCTCGTTACCACAAAATCGTCATCATGACCGATGCTGACGTCGACGGCGCGCACATTCGCACGCTGCTTTTGACGTTCTTCTACCGCAAGATGCCCGAGCTTATTGAGAAGGGCTATATTTACTTGGCTCAGCCGCCGCTTTACAAGGTTGAACGCAAGAAAACTCGCGAATATATTTTGACCGATGCCGAGCTTACCGAGCGTCTATTGATGTTGGGCCTTGATGATTATGAGGTCAAGGGCCCCGATGGCGTTGTTTTGGAAAAAGATCGTGCCCGCGAATTGCTCGTGCTGCTTGCAGAAATCGAGGAAACATCAAAGCGTGTAGCCGAGCGCGGCTATGATGCTTTAAGCCTTATTTCCGATACGTCGGCTCAAGGTTCGGGCGCATCAATGCTTCGTAAACAATTTACGGCATTATCTGGTTTTGGTTTTTCGTCTGAAGCTTGGTTTGGCTCTTCCGATACGTCGGTAGCTGATGGGCCTTTGGCGAAAATGCTCGATGAAGTGCGCGGAATCGGCAAGCAGGGCCTTTCAGTTTATCGCTTTAAAGGTCTCGGTGAAATGGATGCTGCCGAGCTTTACGATACTACGATGAATCCTGAAAAGCGCCGCATGCTTCGCGTCAAGCTTGATGATGCAGTCAAGGCCGATAGGATGTTTACGCTCCTTATGGGTGATGAGGTTGAGCCTCGCCGCAAATTCATCGAAGAAAACGCGCTAAATGTGCGCAATCTCGATTTCTAACTCCTAAACCTCAAAGCTTCGCGCGTGATGCGGGTGAGCGTATGCCACCCCACTTGACATACATACGCGTAGGTATGTATAATACGCATCCATTATGGCTAGAAGAAGTAAAGAAGATGCGGAAAAAACGCGCGAGAGGATTCTCTCGAGCGCGCTTCAGCTCTTTGCGAAAAAGGGTTACGAGCATACGACTTTTACCGATATCGCCGCCCGTATGAAGATGACCAAAGGGGCGGTTTACTGGCATTTTGAGTCTAAACAGAGCCTTCTTATTGCGCTTGTCGATGAGATGCTTGAAAAGTTTAAGGAGCAGATACTTAAGCTTCTACCCGCTGGGGAGGACGGGTTTGGAAAACTTTCGTTTCCGCAGGTTGCGGATATGATGGTGCGCAATGCCGAGCAGACCGTTTCCGACGCGAAGAAACGCTCTTTCTTCCTTTTAATCAACGAGCAGATTCGCTGGTCATCGACATCAATGGCGCAGGTGCGCGACAATCTTCTTAAACACAGGCGTTTTGGGCCGTGGTGCGCTTTCCATACGGCTGTCGAAAATGATATGCGCGCCGGCAAAGCGCGAAATGATGTCGACGCTGCCGAAATCGCCAGTTGTTGCATAGCGCTATGGAACGGTCTTGTCCATTCGCATATAACTGGTTTTCTATCTTCAAACCTTGCCGATACGCTTCGGAATGCTTTCGGAGCGATTTGGCGTGATATTTCAAATCTAAATACCACGAAGGAGTAAATGATGAAACAAAAGGAAGTTCAGCAGAATAAGTCTGCGGTGGGTTCTGCCATCGGCTTGATTGTGCTTGTTGTGGCCTCTGTTGCCGGCGGATGGATAGCCTGTGAACTTTACCCTAAAAAGGCGGCCGTAAAGATGCAGATGCCGCAGATGGCCGCATCTGTCGCCGTTCGCCCGGTAGAAGAGCGCGTTTACAATCTGCCTGAGCGTTTCGTGGCGCACGCCGAGCCCGTTCAGGAGGTCGAACTTCTGCCGCAGGTGGATGGGTATGTTAAGGATGTCCGTTTCAAGGAAGGCGACATCGTAAAGTCAGGTGATCTTCTCTACGTCTTGGACGGCGAACGCTATCAGGCGATAGCCAACCAGCGCAAGGCCGATCTTGCTGCGGCGGAAGCCGAACAGCGTCGCGCCGAGCGCTACTACAAGCGTATGCTCGAAGCTGACGCGCGTGGCATCACGCAGCTTGAGCGCGACAACGCGGAGGCGGCCGCCGAGTCTGCCAAGGCCGCCGTCTTGCAGGCGAAAGCAAATCTCGTGGTCGCTGAGTATGACCTTAAAAAGACGCAGGTTTATGCGCCTATTTCAGGGCAGATCGGTAAGACTACTGCACATGTGGGCGACTACGTTTCACCGAGCAAGGGTTCGCTCGCTCGCATCGTTCAAATCGATCCTATCCGCGTTTCATTTCCGCTTACCGACCGAGCTTACGTGGGTTGGCGCGCCGCGCAGCTTAAAGGCTCCGCCCCTGACTACCGTCTGAGGCTTATTCTCCCTGATGGCAGTGAATACGCCAAGCTCGGCGCATGGGCGTTCGACGATAACACCATGAGCAAGGAGACGGCGACGATTATTATGCGTTTGGTGTTCCCCAATCCCGATAGGATGCTCATCCCCAACAGCTACGTGACATTGCTCGTTGACTATAAAAATCCTCCGAAACTCCCGTGCGTTCCCCAGCAGGCACTTGTCGATCTTTCCACCGGTAGCCGCAGCGTCTGGGTGCTCAAAGAAGATATGACCGTTGAACAGCGCGTTGTAGAAACGCGCGAGACGAGCGAAGGTTGGACGCCTGTCGTAAAGGGTCTTAATGTCGGCGAAAAAGTCGTAGTCTCGGGAGTTTCCAAGCTCGCCCCAGGTATGAAAGTGACGATTGTCGAAGCGACCGGCAACGAAGATCTTGATCCCAATTTCTCGCCCAGGATCAAAGAGTGAGGGAAAATAAATGAAACTGTCTATACGAAAATCGATCGACCAGATTAAGACGTTTTCGCGAACGTTCATTGAGCGTCCGCGTTTCGCGATGGTCATATCGATCGTTCTTACGCTTGCGGGCTTGATGGCGATACGGGAGCTTCCCATTTCCCAGTATCCGCGTCTTACTCCGCCGTCCATTCAGGTACAGTACTCCTATCCGGGCGCGAGTGCGCAGGAGGTGCTCAATACCGTCGCCATGCCTATCGAAGACAAGGTTAACGGCGTAGACGACATGCTTTACATGGTCGGCAGCTGCGGTGACGATGGCAGCTACAGCCTGACGCTCTCTTTCGAGGTCGAGTCCGACCGCGATATGGATATGGTCAAGGTGCAGAACCGTGTTTCGCAGGCGGAGGCGAAGTTGCCTACTGAAGTCCAGCAGCTCGGCGGCACGATCCGTGCGCAGTCGGAAGATATGCTCGGGTTTATGGCGATTAAGTCGCGTACCGGCAAAATGTCGCGTCTGCAGATATCCGACTACATCTACGGCAATATCCAGCCCGTGCTGCTGCGCATTCCCGGCGTCGGCGACGCGGCTGTCTACGGGCCGAGGCTCGCGATGCGCGTGTGGCTCGATCCTGATCGTATGGCCGCGCAGGGCCTCAACAGCGAAGAGGTAATAGCAGCCGTAACAAAACAGAATGTCCAAGCGTCGATCGGTTCTGTGGGATCCGCCCCTGTTCAGCGTCACGGAGCGCGCGTCTACACGCTTATAGCAAAGGGCCGTCTCATGAAGCCCGCGGAGTTCAACGAAATCGTCGTTCGCCGCGACGAGAATGGCGGTATTGTCCGTCTTAAGGATATCGCGCGGACCGAAATCGGTGAAGAGAATTATATGTTCTCTGGGCAGCTCAACGGCGAGAATGCCGTTATGATCGCGCTGCAGCAGAAGCCCGGTGCTAACGCCATCGAAACGATGGACCAGATTTACGCCGCCTTCCGCGAAATGGAGAAGAGCTTCCCCGCCGATTTGGAGTGGACTACACCTTATGACGCGACGGAATACGTGCGAGTCTGCATCGAGGAAATCGTCTCTACGCTTCTTCTTACGTTCACCCTCGTTGTTCTTGTCTGCTATCTCTTTCTTCAAGACTGGCGTGCGACACTGATTCCGTGTCTCACGATTCCTGTGTCGTTGTGCTCTACATTTATTTTGATGTCGTTTCTTGGGTATTCCATCAACATTCTGACGCTATTTGGACTGGTGCTGGCAATCGGTGTTGTGGTTGACGACTGTATTGTCGTCGTCGAGCGTGTTCAATTCCTTATCGAAACGCGCGGCCTCAACGCGAAGGAGGCGTCGATTCAGGCTATGAAGGACGTCACGAGCGCGGTTATCGCCACGACACTCGTTCTTCTCGGCATCTTCGTCCCCGTAGGGTTTATGAGTGGAATTACGGGCCGCATCTACCAGCAGTTCTCGGTGACGCTTTCTGCGGCCGTATGTTTCTCAACGGTGTGCGCGCTTACGCTTGCGCCGGCTTTGTGTTCTCTCCTGTTGCGCGAGGCGCGTCCTTTCAAGCGCGGGCCTTTTGCATGGTTTAACAAGATTCTTGATTCGTTCAAGGGTTTCTTCGTTATGATTGCAAGGTGGCTTGCCAGCCGCATTTTCCTTTCGCTGGTCCTACTTCTGTTGACCGTCATCATGACGATTCACATGTTCACCAAGACAGAAACGGCCTTCCTCCCTGATGAAGACCAGAGTGTCGTTTTCTGTTCGATGGAGATGCCGGAAGGCACGGCGCGCGATAGGAGCCGCGAAACGGCATTAAGAGCGGTGGAGCTTCTGCGGACGCTCCCCGAGGTGAGTACTGTTCTCTCCATCACAGGTTGGGGTATGATCGGCGGTCGCGGCGAAAATCAGACTACGCTTATTGTCGACTTAAAGACATGGAACGAGCGCCCCCTGCCCGAGCAGCATGCCCTGAAGATGATTCCCAAGATTCAGGGTCTCCTGCAGTCGATTCCCGAACCGAGGTGGCAAGTCTTCACACCTCCGGCAATCCCCGGTCTCGGCAATGCCAACGGCATTTCCGTGCATATTCAAGACAAGGTAGGGACCGACCCTATCAAGCTTGACGAGGTTAAAAACGTTCTTCTTGCTAAGCTTAATACGAATCCCAAGATTCTTGCTGCGTTTGCGGGCTACAACGCCGTAACGCCGAAGCTTAGGTTTAATCTCGACCGCACGAAGGCCGAAATGTTCCATGTTCCGGTTGCAACTGTATACGCGACGTTGCAGAACTATCTCGGCTCGCGTTATGTCAATGACGTCAATCTCGGTACTCAAGTCAACCGCGTGACGGTCGCCGCCGAGTCGAAGGCGCGTGCGACGCCTGAAGATGTTGAACGGCTTTATGTCCGTTCTGATGCTGGCGCGATGGTGCCGATTGGATCGCTTGGCACGATCACTCGCGAACTCGGGCCGCGTACCGTTTATACTCGCGATAAGTATCTGACCGTTGGTCTTAATATTATGCCTGCACCGGGTGTTGCTTCCGGCACAGTCATGAACGAAGTGCGTGAGCTTCTCGACGCTGAGCTTCCAGAAGGGTATGGCTATGTCTGGGCGGCGCTTTCCTTCCAGGAGGCGCGCAACGAGGGTTCCGCCGCGCCGCTCATTCTTCTTGCAATCATCTTCGGGTATCTCTTTCTCGTCGCCCAGTACGAGTCGTGGACGATTCCGATGCCGGTTATGCTTTCCATTTTCGTCGCGGTGTTGGGCGCGCTTCTTGGTCTTAAGTTCTGGGGCGAATTTGCCACAGGCTCGCCTTATCCGCTTTCGATCTATGCTCAGCTTGGGCTTGTTCTACTCGTGGGGCTTGCTTCAAAGAATGCCATTCTCATCGTCGAGTTCGCCAAGGACAAGCGCGAGGAGGAAGGTTATTCCATCGTTGATGCCGCAGGTTCTGCCGCTGGCGAGCGCTTGAGGGCGCTGCTGATGACGGCGTTTACAACACTACTAGGGACGCTTCCCATGATGATTGCCACCGGCGCTGGCGCGGCGAGCAGCAACCATCTCGGCACAACCGAATTTTTCGGGATGCTGTTTTCGGTTCTTTTCGGTATACTACTTGTTCCTGGTCTTTATGCACTCTTCCAGACGTGGCGCGAGAGGGTGAAGAGATTCTTCTCCTACCTTACCACAGTTGCCGCGAGAAGGCGAAACCTTTCTGATCGGGCGAAGTTGTCCAGAAACTGGAAATGAGACATTATTGTAGAGGAAAATAAATATGCAACTGATTCATAATGCCGTCGTGATTGCCGTGCTTGTCGCGGCAGGGTGCGCTAATATTCCGTCAGTGGGTCCCGATTACAAGGAGCTCGAGTTGGAAGTGCCTTCCTATTCGCTCCCAGATGCGGGTCAGCCTACATCGAATCTTACTCAAACAGCTGAGTATAAACCTGCCGAAGCTTCCGATGATTCGCGGGTAAATGTATCAAATGAGTTGATTCATCGCTGGTGGGAGCGCTTTAACGACCCAGTTCTAAAGAGCCTTATTGAAGGAGGCGTTTCTAATAATATAGGCTATCTTATGGCGCAGCGTCGCCTTGAGGCCTCATCGTATGAACTGCTTGGTTCATATGCTGCGTTTCTCCCTAAATTTGGTGTCGAAGGAGCATGGACGCGTTACTGGTCAAATCCGAATAATCGATCTGGCGGCGATTCGTCCGCTCATTATAACGTGCGCAATGCCGCGCTTGACGGAAATTGGGAGATAGATATATTTGGCGGAAACCGCCGTCTTTGCGAGTCTGCCTTGGCACAGGCTCAGGCGGCAGGTTGGACCGTTGCTGATGCATGGGTTTCATTGACTACTCAAATCGGTCAGCAGTACATTAATCTGCGTACTACGCAAGAACTTATTGAAGTGGCTAGAACCAACCTAGTTCTTCAGTCGGAGACTTACGATATCCTTAAGTCGCGTCTCGATTCCGGCATCGGTGATGAGCTTGCCGTCAATCAGTGCGCATACATAGTTGAGCAAACACGTGCTCGTATTCCTTCGTTGCTGGCTGAGGAAGAGCGTATTAAAAACTCGCTTGCAATTTTGGCTGGTGAAATGCCTGGCTCGTTGCATGAAATTTTAAAGGCGATTGAAGTGCGCCGTGACTGGCAGCTTGCGCCCCAGAAGGTTGCAGAGCTTAATCTTAATATGATGCGCGCGCGTCCTGATGTAAAGGCAGCTGAAAGGGCGCTTGCCGCAGCAACTGCGAGGATCGGTGTAGCCGAGGCGGCATGGTTCCCCAAACTCTACATTAATGGTACCGTAGGTTGGGAGAACCGTTATAAAACGCGGCTTTTTTCGCGTGAATCGTTCTTTGCGTCGTTAGGGCCTGCTGTCAGTTGGCCTATTTTCCAAGGTGGTGCAATTTATGCGAATGTCAAAGTTGCAGAAGCTCAGGCTAAGGAAGCGGCTTTGAATTATGAACTTGCAATCGAAAATGCCTATGGCGAAGTTCGTAATGCCTACGCAGCTTACACGCAAGAATATTTGCGCAATAAATCACTGCTTGGCGCAGTTAAGGCTTCTTCCGATGCAGTGACTATCTCTCAAGACCTCTATAAAAACGGTCTTAAAGACTTTAACAACGTTCTCGATGCGCAGCGTTCGCGCCTCCAGCTTGAGGAAGAGTTTGCTATTTCAAGAGGGCAGATTACGCTTAATTTGATTTCGCTTTATCGCGCATTAGGTGGCGGGCTTGCGGTAGACAAGAATGAAGAAGGCAAAAAGGAATAATGATAAGTCCAATAAAGTTTGATGCCGATATTCACCGCACCATATGGGGTGAAGAGCATTGGTTGGTAAGTGCTCACCCTACTGCTCCTAGTCGAATAAAAGGTGCTAATGGGTTAACTTTGCGCGACATCAACGACGATTTTAATATCTTAGTTAAGGTCATTAACGCCAATCAAAGGCTTAGCGTACAGGTTCATCCGAATGATTTTACCGCATTGTCAACCGGCGGCGAAGCTAAGACCGAGATGTGGTGTGTTCTCAAGCCTGGGCCTATTTTTGCGGGTCTTCGCGATGGGGTTTCGCAGGATGATATTGAGCGTGCGGTAGCTGATGGCTCGTTTGAATCGCTTTTAATGCGTTACGACACTAAAGAGGGAGAGTGTTATTTTATCCCTGGTGGGCTTGTACATGCAATTGGCGAAGGCACGTCAGTTTTTGAAGTGCAGCAGTCAAGTGATACAACGTTTAGGCTTTACGATTGGGGGCGCGTAGGTGCCGATGGTAAGCCGCGCAAGCTTCATGTCAAAGAGGCTCTAAAGGCGATGGATATGTCGCTTAAGCCCCCGATTCCCAGCGCAAATGTTTTTTGCGACTACTTTTCGTTTGAAAAAGTTTCAGCCGGCAATGAACCTTCCCTTCAACACGTCCATTTTCCCGGAATTCGAAAACTT
>JAGBXE010000255.1 GCA_017629455.1 Kiritimatiellia bacterium | reverse complement strand
GTGCCTCGACGAAAACGGCATCCCCGAAACACCGGAAGGACGCATCGCCATCGCCAGAAGGATTCTTGCCGAAGGAGCCAAATATTCTCTTAGCGCCGATGATTTCGTTTTCGATGCGCTGACGCTTGCCGTAAGCGCCGATCCGCAAGCGGCAATCACAACGCTCGAAACGGTAAAGCGTCTAACAGACGAACTTGGCGTTCATACTGTGCTCGGCGTTTCGAACGTGAGTTTCGGCCTTCCTAATCGAGCAGCTCTTAACAATGCGATGTATACGCTGGCGAAAAAAGCCGGTCTTTCAGCCGCGATCGCCAACCCTGCCGCGATCGCGGTAACAGCAGACGAGGCGGCTTTCGACGTCCTGTTAGGACGTGATATCAATTGCGCTCGCTGGATCGCTCTTTGCCGGCAAAACGAACCTGCTGAAGCGAAAGCCGAAAATGAAGGCGACTTTCATTCTTTGCTCCGTCAAAGCGTGAAACACGGGCTGAAAGAAGATTCGCGCGAAATATGCGCACAGTCACTGGCCCAAGGCGCAAAAGCGATGGATATCATCGAAAAATCCATTATACCCGCATTGGAGGAAGTCGGCAAAGGCTTTGAAACTGGAAAAGTTTTTCTGCCGCAACTTTTAATGGCTGCGGATGCCGCAGGTTGCGCATTTGAAGTTGCGCGCGCGAAATTAAACGATGTAAACAGTCTCTGCGGCAGAGGAAGACCGGTTGTCGTTGCCACGGTCAAAGGCGATATACATGATATCGGCAAAAACATTGTCAGAGCGCTTTTGGAAAACTACGGTTTTGATGTCATCGATCTTGGACGCGATGTCGCAGCCGAAGCGATAATTGATGCGGCACGAAAATCAAACGCAATGATGATCGGGCTCTCTGCACTTATGACCACGACCGTAGGGGCCATGGCCGAAACCGTGGCTTTGGTAAAAGCTTCTGGTCTTGATTGTAAAGTCTGCGTCGGCGGCGCGGTAGTGACACAGGATTACGCCGATGAGATAGGCGCAGACTTCTATGCTGAAGATGCAATGCGCACTGTGCGTTTTGCCGAGAGTCTGCAATAGTTTACACTTCTTGTCGCGCCGCTTCTGGCATTCAGGCGCTATATTAAGCACAAGCCCGCCCGCGCGCTCTGAGAAACGACATCATCGAAAAGGAGAACAAAAGGATCAGAATTTCATCTGGTTCGAATTCCGAGGATAAGAAGCATAGTAAAGCATCCTCTGACAATGGACATTATGGGGAGTGTCCCCACCCAGACATGGGGAGTGTCCCTATGTTTTTGGTATAATATCCCGAAATGACAGACAGGTTTAAAGGTATACTTTCGATAACAGCGAGTGCTTTAGGATTTGCCGCAATGGCAATGCTTGTGCGACTTGCCGATGATTACGGCGAACCTGTTTCAAGTTTCCAAAAAAGTTTTTTTCTAAATATCATAGCGCTTATAATAGCAATTTTCGTTTTTTTGAAATATAAAAACAAAAAGCAGCCTTCTAAGCATTTTAGTCCTCCGTCCCGCAAAGTTTATTTCCTTATGCTCCTGCGGTCACTATCCGGGTGCATCGGGATTTTCGCAAACTTCTACGCCCTTTCCAAAATACCCATAGCCGAGGCAATGGCTCTCAACAAAACGGCCCCGTTCTTCACCGTTGCCCTTTCTTGGATTTTTCTAAAGGAAAAGGCCCGTTTAATCCAATTTGCGTCTCTTGCCACAGCCTTTACCGGCGTACTTATGGTTATAAAACCCGGATT
>JAGBXE010000254.1 GCA_017629455.1 Kiritimatiellia bacterium | reverse complement strand
TTAATTTTATTATCAAGTTGAATTACAGGGGTTTTCTGAGGGCGGTGGTGTAGAAATTGTAATTGCCGGATTCAAATGTCAGAGAATGGCTATTGTCCGCTCCGGAGGATAAAGTAAAATTTGGTTCGTAAAAGCTAAGAATGGCGTTTTTGTTTCCTAATTCCGTATCGGGGCGTTTTGCTAGAAATTCTGATCTGCCATCAACCGTGTGGAATACGAGCGCGTTTTTAGCGTACGCGCCGCTAGGTGATTGCGGCATTGAAAATGAGCACCCGGGGGAAGAGCGCACTTTCAGTTTTGTGCCTTCATTTGCTTTAAGGCATAAGAAATTATAATCGGATGAGACATTGTTTGTGATGCTTACACAGATGTCTGCATAGCTCGTAAGATATACTGTATCGCCGGAAGTGGGCAGTGAAGTTGCTTGAAGGCCCGTTTGCGATATTTTCCACATATTTGTGGAGAAATAGTCCATGTCTATTTTGCGGTTGTATATTTCGTAAGTTAATGCGCTTGAAATTGACGGCATGAAGAGTGTCGATAGCGCAATAGCAAAAAACGAATTGGATATCTTTTTCATGCTTAAATTATACTTTATTGCACATTTGAAAGTCAATAAGAAACCTTCACTAAACCGGGCGATTTGGATTTTCGGGAAAGGTTTTGAGGCAGAGCTGCGACCACGAAACACTGCTGTCTTGTCAGTCGGCTTTGCCGCCAAGCGTCCTTAATCGGCTTTCGGCATAAAGACTACGCCTTTGCCGCGCCGATTTACGGCTATTTTGGGGCCAGGCCCCAAAATAACTTCATTTTTGGTGGGAAAATTTGCGATTTACTCTATTTATCACTGGGCGCTGGGAAGTGTCGTAAGAACGCTATTAGGATCAAATGCTATTACGGGAACAGCATCGCCGCCTAATCGGACAGAGGCGTCTTCAAGGAAAAATATTCCCCGTAGACGCCAAATTTGCTTCTTGCTCTTTTTGCACTTGCCGCGCAAAAGAACGCCGACAGGGCTTTTTTCGCATCTGTCGCTCACGGTACCATCGGGCGAAATCAACTCCGCGGTAACATATTCGCCGCCGCTTGGCGAGAGCTCGACGACCACCTCTTCGGCGTTTGCAGGCGCGCTGAAATACATGTCGTGATTGCGCACTATGAAAAGCGGTACGCGCGAGGTGGCAAGAATGCCGTGCCCTGGAGTTTCGGAGTGGACAGTCCACATTCCGCCTCGAGGTTGCACATCAAAGCGAAAGACGTGCGCTCCGCGCGTTTTAAGAATGTATTTGTATTGCGACGGACCAGGTTTAATGGTAAACGTATCGTGTGGAGTGCCTGCCTGATCAAAAACAGAAATCTCACAAGGCTGGCCGAATTTTACTCCTTTAAATGTAATCGGAAATTCACCGCCCGATGGAGTTCTCTGGATAAATGAAAATGGCCCGCGAATCATTGGGCTAGTACCTGTTTTAATCTCTCCATTTTCACCTTTGGCAGAAATCGGTACTAGGTTTTTTAAGTCGCACGCGGCAACTGTAAATTTCTTAAGCTCTGGTTTTGGAGGGTGGTTTTTTATCAAGCTCTCCATGTCAAAAGATTTTTTATTAGTTCCGCACATCCATTCAAGTTTACCTTTAGTGCCGACAACACCAACGCCCGTAGAACCGGCGAATGACACAGGAAAGTGTGAGTTTCTGCCAGTAATAACTTTGCATTTTTCAAAAGAAATATCGCCGACATCGTGACTTACTGTTCCATTTTTAATGCGAATGGCGACAGCTCTGTCGCCAGCATCGAAAATACAATTTGTAAAGTCAAACGCCAGTGCGCCGGCACAAAGGTTTGAGATATCAAGAGGAACTAATTTATTACTTTTAATGTGGCAATTTTCAAAGCGAACTTTTCCCTTTACAGGTTCGTGTGAAGCGCGCGCGAGAAGCGCCCAGATGCCGTATCCGCCGTTTCCCGAAACCGTACAATTACGCACAGTGACGGATAGAGGTTCAGACTTTGCACTCATCCCCGAGACGTTAATTGCAATGCCGTGCGCAGCATTTCCTTCAAACTGGCAGTTATCAATGATAACTTTTTTAACTCGGCAAGTATCGACGTGCGGTTCAATGTCGATGCCGCATTGGGGATTTACGCCCTTGGTCTGGATAAACCTGCTGTTGCGGATCATCAGCCTGTCGGCGGAAATGATGCTTACGCCCTGGCGTGCATTGCCGACTGATGTCACCTTATCTATGAGCCCCAGTCTGCAACCGTTGACGTATACGCCGTCACCACCCGAAGCCTCGATCGTTAAGTTGCTGATAATAAGGCGCTCGGCATCCATTAAGTTAACGGCATGGCGCCACTCTCCGATGCGGTATCGAGTCTTATCGAAATAGTCGGCCTTGTTCATTAAAAGCCTGGCCGTTCCTTCGCCGCGCAAGGTAACGTTTTTCTCGCGGACAACCGCCAAAAGACTGTCGGTCAAACCTTTGAAACGCTCTGGCATTGCCCGCAGCGTGACGCCGTCTTCCAATACGACCTCGACGTTCGATGGTATGCGCACTGTCGATGAAAGTACCCAGTCCGACTGCTGCTTGTCGATACGCACTGTCTTTGCGCCAGACTTAAGCGCCGCACGAAGACATTCCGTCGCATCTTCTGCATTCCATCCGAATTTAGATGCAACAACAGTTTTTTGCTCAGCGTATCCATTCAATCCAGCAACAGCCAATGCGGCAATTAAGCCGCAATGAAAAATATTCGCCATCATTCTTATCCTTCGCTTTTCGTCTTACTGGAATGACACTTTTAGGCCAACGGAGTGCGTTTCAAAATTCGAGATTTCAGCTTTTCCTTCGCCACGGAAAACAAACGTGAGCGACAGACGATTAGATTGCTCTAACGAGAATTGATTATTCAAGGAGGTCGAGGTTATTTCATGAATAAGGTTTGTGCCGCCCTCGTAGACGCGCAAGCAGCCATCGCCCGTAACTTGTGCAGAGAATGAGTATGTCGCCGGATACTTTCGATCACGCCCAAGGCTTACGGCAAGTTTGTCGCCGTTAGTAAGTGTAAGCCCAGTTTCATTCGTCGTTACGCCGCCAGTTATGCTGTCGATCGTCATGCCTCTATTCTTCGTTAGGATTTTGCAGAATGTCGGCCGCCAATCGTATTCGTATGCACCATTATCAATTGCGCCGTTCAGTCGCCGCGGAACGCCAGCTAAATCGGTATCGCCATACGTGTTCAGCAATGCCAGCGGTATTTTGCCGTACTAGTATGAGTTATTGCCACCATCGACAGCCAAGCTGTCGGCGAGAGGCTTATATGATGAATCAACAACTTCTGCCTTAGTAACTGAGAAGACGCAATCGGCATCGCAAACTACATAATCCTTAGTTTTTGAAGACGCTAGT
>JAGBXE010000253.1 GCA_017629455.1 Kiritimatiellia bacterium | reverse complement strand
GTCGAAAATTTCAATTTCGTCTCGCCTACACCGTACTTGCCTTTCATACGCGAAGCGGTTTCAAATTTGTCGACCGAAGGCATCAAACTGCCCACAGTCTGGAACTCCTCGGGCTACGAACGAATCGAAACGCTCGAAGAATATTCCGACCTTTGCGACTGGGCGCTTTTCGATCTGCGCTATTCGCGCGATGAAACGGCGATTGCCGCAAGTTCCGCGCCAGGCTACGTCGACACCGCGCGCAAAGCCGTCAAGTGGGCGTGGGAAAAGAACGCTGGCGCTAAGCGCGAAAACGCAGGCGTCATAGTTCGCATTCTCGTACTCCCGGGGCATGCCGATGAAGCAATAGAGAATCTGGCGTGGCTGGCAACGCATGTGTCGAACGAAATACCAGTGTCGGTAATGAGTCAGTACACACCAGCCTATCTCGCGAAAGGAAAGCCCCCTTTCGACCGCGGCGTGACGGAAGAAGAATATGATAGCGTAACAGAGGCTGCGGCCGATTTCGGCTTTGAAAATGGGTGGACGCAAGGCTTTGAGGCCGCTGACCCATCCATCGCCCTCCTAGGGGAGAACATGCCCCCCGATCACGGCCCCGTCACCTAGCCACTAGCGACTACCGACTAGCCACTAGCGACTACCGACTAGCGACTAATCAAGTTACTGCCGTTCCGCCGCCGGCTGGAGAAAGCGGCGAAACTACGCCGCCGTATTCGCCTGGCTCACCCGCAAAGAGTATCATCCCTTCCGAAACGCCAACTGACATTTTGCGCGGCGCAAGGTTGGCGACGAAGACAACCTCCTTGCCGACAAGCGTTTCTGGTTCTGGGTATGCCTGACGAATCCCGGAGAAAATTGTGCGCTTACCGAGTACGCCTGCATCAAGCACGAACTTAAGAAGCTTCGAGCTTTTAGGAACAATCTCGCAGCTTTCAACTACGCCAATGCGCAGATCAAGCTTCTCGAAATCGGGGAAGGCAATTTCGGCTTTAAGCGCGGGAGCTTGAGCAGCTTTGTTAGCAGCAGCTTGGGCGGCCTCGGAAGCCTTCGCCTTATTCTTGCTCGCTCTAGACTCGTGTGCAACTTCGCCAGAGTCGGCAGGCTTTACCATGGCTGCAGCAACCATCGCCTCAACTTGCTTTGCCTCAATGCGGCTGGCAAGATACTCGTAAACGCCAAGCGTAATGCCCTCAACAGCCTTTTCGCGTGTTTGCCACATCCACTCGCTTTCAGCAAAGAGCTTCATTGCCTTATCGGCATAGACAGGCAGAATAGGCTTAAGGTAGATTGCAAGTATGCGGAATGCATTAAGCGCCGCAGTAAGCGTAATGCGCGTTGCTTCTGCATCAGTCTTAATGCTCTTCCACGGTTCTTTGCGATCAAAATATTCGTTCGCGGCATCTGCCAAACGGCAAATCTCAACTACAGCCTGATTGAAGCGACGCTCTTCATAATGCTTAGCGATCACCTCGCCGCTGTCGCGCAATTTCTTCAAAAGCTCCTGCTCTTCGGCGCAGCCATCAAGAACAGCTAAACGCCCGTCGAGCTTCTTCTGAAGCATCTGCGCCGAACGCGAAGCGATGTTGGTAATCTTGCCGACGAGATCTGAATTGACGCGCTGGACAAAATCGGACAGATTAAGATCCATATCATCCGTCGTGCCGCCAAGCTTTGCCGCGTAGTAATAACGCAGAGCATCTGGCGGAAGGTGCTCAAGGTAAGTCCTGGCATTGACGAACGTACCCTTCGACTTCGACATCTTCTCGCCGTTGACGGTAAGAAAACCGTGCACGAAAATTTTATTGGGCTGTTCAAAGCCCGCCACGTGCAACATACCAGGCCAGAAAAGACAATGGAAACGAATAATGTCCTTGCCGATAAAGTGGTATCGCTCTGCCGATGGATCCTGCCACCAATCTTCAAACTTCTGACCGTTTTTCTCGCACCAATTCTTAAGCGAAGCTAGATAGCCAATAGGTGCGTCGACCCAGACGTAGAAGAATTTATTTTTATGACCAGGAATTTCAAAACCGAAATACGGCGCGTCACGCGAGATGCACCAGCCGCGCAAAGGTTCAGCAAACCATTCAAGCAACTTGTTTGAAACATCGCTCGTTGTATGCGCTGGAATCCACTTCTCAAGATAATCGTGCTGCGGCTCGAGCTCAAAATAAAGATGCTCGGAATCCTTCACAACAGGCGTGCCGCCGCAAGTAGTGCACTTAGGCGCGCCAAGCTCTTCTGCGCCATACGTCGAACCGCAGTGATCACAACTGTCGCCGTACTGATTCTCCGCGCCGCACTTGGGACAAGTGCCCTTAACGAAGCGATCGGGCAAAAACATTGCGCAATGCTCGCAATAAAGCTGAGGCGAAGTCTTTTTCGTTATGCCGCCCGACTTCTCCATCTCGCCAAAGACAAACTCGGAAAACGCCTTGTTCTCCGGCGAATTTGTAGAATAGTAATTATCGAAGGCAACTTGGAAATCAGTAAAATCCTTAAGATGAATACTGTGCATACGCGCAATAAGCTCTTCGGGCGTAATGCCCTCCTTGCGCGCACGAATCATGACGGGAGTGCCATGCGTATCGTCAGCACAAACATACACACAATCATTGCCGCGCAACTTCTGGAACCGGACCCAAAAATCGGTCTGCAAATATTCGACCAAGTGCCCAAGATGAATATCCCCGTTTGCATAGGGGAGCGCGCTCGTAACGATAATTTTTCTCTTGCTCATTTGCGTTGGATTATACCAAAAATGCGACGACCAGTAAGATACTTACGGAAAATAAAAAAGCCGAAGGATTTACCCTTCGACACTTCAAATTGGTAGCGGGGGCTGGATTTGAACCAACGACCTTCAGGTTATGAGCCTGACGAGCTACCAAGCTGCTCCACCCCGCAATCTTAAAAGCTCGGTATTGGCGGGGCTGACGGGAGTCGAACCCATAACCCTCAGATTCGTAGTCTGATGCTCTATCCAGTTGAGCTACAGCCCCAAAAACCGAAAACTGCGCGTATTATACTCTTTTTTTTTCTTCAATGCAAGGGGGGTATGGTAAGGAAAAGGGAAAATAGGGGTAGGTGTAGAGGGAGGAGCAGCATTTTTGGGGCCAGGCCCCAAAATAACTTCATTTTAGGAGGGTAAATTTGAAATTATGAGCAGATAGGACTTTTAGGCGGAGTTGAGAGTGGGAGTTAAAGTTTTCTCGCAATCATTGCGGTATGTCGAACGCTTGACTATGGGGGAGAGGATTGGATATACTTACAAACAACATATGATGTCAGATATAGTAATACACAACGAGAAGGTCC
>JAGBXE010000252.1 GCA_017629455.1 Kiritimatiellia bacterium | reverse complement strand
GTGGCGGGCCTTGGAGCTTAGATGCCGAAGTTAACAGAGGAGCGTATATTTTCGGCACATGGATGGACTATGACAGCGCCGACGATTGGATTCGCCTTTTGGATAAGGCCGGTTGCCAGATGTTTCACCTTCATGCATGGTGGCTTCATCGCGGCAGTTATGAGGTAAACCCTTATTGTTTCCCCAATGGCCTATCTGATATGAAAAAACTGGTTGACCGCCTGCATGCAGCCGGTAAGCGTGTTAGCACGCATTCGCTTTCGGCGGTAGTTCAGTTCGGCGATAAACATATTAGCCCTGAATGGTTTGATGATTTTGCCACGGACGCTTCATATACGCTCGCGCGGCCTTACAAGCGCGGCGACACTGAGCTTTTTGTCAATGAAAAGCCAAATGCTAGCGTCCACGCAAAGGTGATTACGGGGATTACGAACGGCAATGTTTTGCGTCTTGGCGACGATCTCCTTCAGTATGATGATTTCACCGAAGAGCCGCCTTATAAGTTTACCGGCGTTCATGTCGCGCGCGAGCCGTATGGCGAGAAGCAGACGTATGACCCATCGCAGGCGCTTGGTGCAGAGTTTGCTTCCAGCGAAGGTGGCACAGGAATAAGGCGCAAGCTTTCGCGCGATGAGTACCAAGCTGGCAGAAGGGTTGACTATCTCCATCATCGGTATGCTGAATTTGTCGCAAAACCAGGTAGCGTATTGGCCGAGAAGCTGACCGACCGCCTTGCAGAAGTCTTTAACACGTTAGAGCTCGACGGAATTTATTTTGATGGTTCAGAGGCGATGAATTCGCGCTACGCAATCGATTGGATCCGTGAGCGCACAATAGCTAAGCTTAAGCCGCGTAATGGTACGATAGTTAACTCCGCAAGTTGCCGAAATCCGTTTAACTGGTGGAATAGATCTTTGGCGGGCACGTGGGATCATCCGACGTTCCATCCGCGTGGGTTCAACGATAGGCACATCCGTGTTTACAGTGAATATTGCCGCGCCGATTTCCTGCGCGTTGACTTGGGCTGGTGGAATACGCATGCCGGTTCGGAGAAAAGCCGCGGGTACTTCCCGGAAGAACAGGATTACGTCGGGTGCAAAACGGCGGCAAACGATTTTACAATTTCGCTGCAAGGCCCTCGCCCGACCGATGGTCCACTTGCTTTTGCAGCCGATCAGCAGTTGACCATTTTCGGCAAATGGGAGCGCGCACGGTATGCACGCGCCTTTAAGAGCGATCTTCTTGCGCGTATGAAAACGCCTGGCGAAGATTGGAGATTCAGGCAGAACGCTTCTGGTGCGTGGGTGGTCGCCCGGCTTGAATGTCCAAAGCATAGGGTTTCTTCGAGCGATTTTGCAAGATGGAATATCTCAATGCGCAAAGGCGGACGCGCGGCTCTTCGTGTTGAGGCTTTGTATGCTGCCAAGAAAGATGTTAAACCTGTCAGGGTTCTTGATGCTTCGCATTTGCCAAAATTAAAGCGCGTCTCCCAGAAGGGCGTTAAGTTCGATGTTTCTGCTGGAAACGATCCTCAGCATGGTGCAACAATTCGCATGACGGCGAAAAACGACTCAGTTAAGGCAAACGGTGCGTGGGCAGGTATCGGGATGTCATTCCCCGAAAAGAAGCCGGCTGTATTTGACGCTGTTTCGTCTTTGTGGGTGAAGGGCGACGGTTCGGGTGCAACGCTCAATGTGCAGCTTAGCGAGTATTCCGTATCTGAAAATTACGTTAAGCTCGATTTCACAGGCTGGCGCAAGATTGATCTTTTCTTGCGTGAGCGCGATGCAGAGCTCGTAGAGTCGTTCGATTGGCCGTATGAGTCGGCGAAGCGTTTAAATAATCCAAGGCTGTTTATGTGCCCGATGAATGGGAAGAAAACTTCGGCTGCTTGGTTTTGGATAAATGGCGTTCCGGAGGGCAAAGAAACGTCAGTCGAGGTTGCTGCGTGGGATTCTTATCCGCAGTTTAAGAGAGTTCTTAAAGGAGCTTCGGTTGTTCTTAACGGAATGAAGCACGAGGTGCCCTTTGAACTTCTGTCAGGAGAGTTTGCCGAACTTGAAAACGGCTCGTGGACGCATTTCTCCGAAAAGGGTGAACCTATTGAGCGTGTTACGGCAGCGACTACTCCATCCGTCAAAGAAGGGGTGAATGATGTCGTGTACACATCGGCTTTAGGCAACGATAACGATCAGTTTGGCCGCGCGGAAGTTACTGTATTTCGTGAAGATGCCGAAGAACTTGCTTTCACTGAACTTGATGATAATAAGCGCAAACTTATGCGCGTAGAATATGAAATGCCAGTTCTAATCAAGCCTAATAAGGGGCTTTTAGGCGAGATCGATGTGCGTGTTCGTCCTGGCGAAAAGGCAGATATCCGCTTTGAGATATTAGGCCCTGCTGTTAATCCTTCTGTCAATGGTCGCAGGATGGAGGTAGTACTTAAAGACGAGTACGACCGCGTAGCTAGCTATGACGGCGTTACATGGCAGGCAATACATATTAAGCCCGGTAAATGCGGGCCTGATAACCGCACTGTTCCTGCAAAGCGCACTGTTATGGCAGAAGGTAAATTTAAAGAGCCGTTCGCAACTCTTTCTTCTGGCACAACGCGCTTTACGGTGACGGCCGATGAAACGACCGGCGCACGCGTGACCTTCTTTAAGGAATATCGCTAAAAGCGCGCTAATTAAGTGTAGCGTAAAACCTCGTCGACTGTCGTGTAGCCGTCGAGGATTGAGCGAATACCGTCTTCGCGCATTGTCCTCATGCCGAGTTCGCGTGCCTTTTCGCGAATGACTAGCGTGGGGGCTTTGTTGTTGACGAGTTCGCGCAGCGGATTTGACATTCTTAAGTATTCAAATACGCCTTTACGCCCTTTATAGCCTGTGCCGTTGCACGTTTTGCAACCCTGGCCGAAATAGAAGGGGCGCCCGCCTATTTGGTCGCGCGTCATTTCAATGCGTTCAAGAGTCTCATCGTCTGGCTCGTAAGATTGCTTGCAATCGCGGCAGACAGTTCTTACGAGACGCTGGCCGAGGACGCCTTCAAGCGTTGAGGACAGAAGGTATGGCGCAACGTTCATATCGATAAGACGCATGACTGCGCCTGCTGCATCGTTTGTGTGCAGCGTTGAGAATACGAAGTGGCCCGTAAGCGCGGCCTGAACTGCGATTTCTGCCGTTTCAAGGTCACGAATTTCGCCGATCATCATTACGTCAGGGTCTTGACGCAAGAAGGCGCGCAATACCTTTGCAAATGTGTTGCCGGCTCGCGCGTCGATTGGCACCTGAACGATACCGTCGACGTTGTATTCGACAGGCTCTTCTGCTGTTAGCAGTTTAGTGTCGATTTGGTTGATGCGGCGCAGAACAGAATAGAGCGT
Source organism: Kiritimatiellia bacterium (assembly GCA_017629455.1). The sequence continues at coordinate 1,082 of JAGBXE010000252.1, read as the reverse complement.
TGTTGTTTTGCCCGATCCCGTAGGGCCAGTTACGATAAAAATGCCGTTAGGCTTTTCGACATCGAGAGTAATCTGCTCGTAAACGTCTTCTGGCAAACCAACGTTTTCAAGGTCAAGCGACGTTGTCGTCTGGTCGAGAATACGCATAACGACAGATTCGCCGTGTGCGGTAGGCAAGCACGAAACACGCAAGTCGACGGCACGCCCGGCAACAGTTAGCGCGATACGACCGTCTTGAGGAACGCGGCGTTCGGCAATGTTAAGGCCAGCGAGAATCTTGATACGCGAAATAATAGCAGGCGCCATCGATACGTCGGGCGCTTTCATTTCGTAGAGTGCGCCGTCGACGCGGTAGCGTATCTTGAAGTCCTTTTCAAACGGTTCGACGTGAATGTCGGCGGCGTGATCGACTACTCCCTGGTAAAGGACGAGGTTGACGAATTTGATTATGGCATTTGAGTTTGCCGCCGATTCCATCGATGCGATATCGTTGGCATTGCCAGCAGCAGCAAGGCTTTCGTCGTCCGTCATTCCCTCGCCAAGCGAGCGGATCATGTCGGCTACAGATTCGTTTGCATCGCCATAATACTGGGCGATGCGGTCCATCACGTCTTTCTCACGCGCAAAAACGAAACGTACTTCCTTCGAAAGGGAGAAGAGCATTTCGTCTGAAAGGCGAGGATCGACGAGATCGAAAGTTGCAAGCGTTACAGATGAGTCGTCAGCGGCAACAGGGAAGACATTGTAAATTCTTGCCGTCGAAGCGGGAATAGCCTCTGTTACTTCTGATTCAATCGTCAAAGCGCCAAGGTCAATGGCTTCGGTGTCCTGATAGGCTGCCATTGCCCCTAAAAGAGAATCTTCGTCAAGTAAACCTGAGTCGATTACCTGCTGGCGGACGGTCTTAGAATTGACCTTCGCAAGATCTGCAACTTCTGCTGCACCCGCCTCGTCGAGGTAGCCGTTCTGAATCATTATTTGAAGTTTCTGGTCCTTCTGATCCCCTACTTTTAAACTCTTTCGCTAATTATATCATAATTAGATGTTGGCGGTGAATTGGGCTGAAGTTGTACAGCGTTTAT
>JAGBXE010000251.1 GCA_017629455.1 Kiritimatiellia bacterium | reverse complement strand
TTTAATTGAAATGCCGCCATTGCAAACACAGTTAATGCAAATACTTTCATTGCGTATTTCATAACTCTCCTCTTTTCAGTAAATTTATTATTTCCCACCAAGCGCCAGCCATACGCGCAGAAGTTCGCTCTCGCTCCACGCTTGTGCGCGGCAGCCTTTTTGCGCATGCGGAAGATCACCGTCGGCAATCTCGCTTATGTGGCACAATGCGCCTCTGTTTAAATTCTCAACAGCCCCTCCAAGAAGCGAAAGCGCCACAGACTTTGAACACCGTTTTGCGGCAACGAGACCCTCAGCATACATCGGGAACGGCCACGCCCATACCGTGCCGTTGTGGTAGGCTCGCTTGCGCGAGGTATCTTCATCGCCTGTGTAAGAGCCTTTATAAAGCGGGCTTTCGGACGAAAGCGACCTTATGCCGCCAGGCACTAAAAGCTCGCTCGTTGCATCGAGAATCGACTCGTCATCAAGTATCCCAAGCGAAAGAAGAAAGAGCTGATTCGGCCGCACCGATTCATCGCGCACTGCATTTTCGGCGCTCTCTCCCCTTGGAGCATCGAGCAAATCGCAATATCCGACTTTCGCCTTGAAAAGGCGTTTCAGTGAGGCGAGCGCTTTTTCAGCTTCTTCTTTGCGGCCGAGGAAACGCAGAGCCGAAATCCAAAGCGCCTGAATTTCAACTGGGTAGCCACAGCGCGGCGTGCAGGCGGGGTAATTCGTATCCATCCACGTAAAGTGCGAAGGGCTCCACACCAAGAGCGATTCACGGTCGACGCGAATTCCGTTAGAAGTGCCTGCCATATACCCATCGACAATCGACTCGCAGACAGGAATAAGTTTTGCAAGGGCCTTCTTCATCGATTGCGAAGTGGCCTTTGCGCCAAGCTCTTCGACGCAGCGCACAAACCATAATGGAGCATCAGTCGTATCGCGGTTGCCGGCAGTCTTACCGTGAATAATATTTGGTAGCGTTCCCTTTTCTTCAAACGCGGCAAACGCCTTAAGAATCTGCAATGAATCATCGAGCATCCCCGCAGCAATCATGCCGCGCATGACGATGAATGTATCGCGCCCCCAATCGAGAAACCACGGGTAACCTGCAATAACAGTTTTAAGACCATCGCGGCGAACGATGTAAAGTGAGAGCGCTTCCTTAAGCCCTTCTCGAAGCGTAAGAGTATTGGCGCGCTTTGCAATTGGAGTATCTCCCTTTGAAGGAGAATACTTTACTTTTCCATCCGCTGCGAACGAGCCTGAAAGTATAGCCTCTTCGCCCACATCGAGATCTGCCGAAACCCACCCGGGCGAAAAAAGATCGCCGCATGGTTCTTGCTGACGCTCGGCATCTTCATCATGCGCGACATTGTACACCCAACGCGGCTCGTGATGATAGACGCCGTTTTTAATGCGCATAGAAAACTTGCCGCGCGAGTATGGATCGAAATCAAAACCCTCTTCACCGATAACGCTCACCGAACGGATGAAAAGGCCTTCTGTATCGTCGCGGTATGCCTTCGTGACAGAATGGAAACTGCGCCATTCAATGTCGGGCCTGAAAACGAGACGAACGCGCCCTGCGCCATTCGCCTCTTTGCCGGGCATGCGCTTTACAGTTAGTTCTGCCGCGTTCGCGCCGTTAGGTAAGCTCAAGGTAAATTCGAAATCGGTTTCAAACCCCATTCCGCAAGGCATCTGAAAATACCATTTCGCAAAACGCCCGGCAGGATCGGCCTCAAAACGCTTAAGGCAGCGGCTGTCAAATTCGCGCACATATCCTTCGCGCTGAAGCCAGCACCGCGTACGCGCCCAGAGCGATATGCGATCAGTCGGCCTTTCCGGATCGGGATTGGCCGCTAAAAATGCATCGTACTGCGAGCGCACATCGGCCCACTTTATGCGCACTTGCGCGGCAGCTCCCGACCCGTCGGAAAGAACAGTGCGGCAATCTGGATCAATGCACAGCGCCTCTGTGCTCAACGAAACTGCCATCTTCGCGCGGTGCGCTGGCGGCGGAACTAAGAAGCGTGATACGATACGTTCTTCGCGGCCGTCCTTATAAAGAGATACTTCAAGATCGAATGCGCGGCAGCGCGTGCCATCGCCGCGATATTCGGGTGCAACTATTTTAACGCTGCGTTTTTCCGGGTGAGACTTAGCTACGCGCACAGTCTTACCTGATTTGGGATCTATAAGTTTAAGACGGAATGATGTAGACGAATAAAATTGAACGCACTCGTTTTCAGGTACGACTAACTCGCGCGAGGCATCGCGCGGAAACTGAAACTTAAAAAGAACGCTTTTTTCTGCGCCTTCTTCTGGAAGCTCATTTCTTACGGCAGGGGGCGAAAACTTTTCGCAAAGACACCTAACCTCGCCTGGCGAAAGCTCCAAAGAGCCGCTAATTGTAACGCACCGCTCCGATAGAAGATCGAACGCCTCTTCGCAAGGGAACTTAAATTTATCCCATTCGATTTTTACGCGATTTGCACAATCGAGATTTGCGAGCACCAAAAGACGCGAGCCGCCAGAAGTTGTGCGCAAAACTGCAAGCGTATTGCCATCGCCGCGCGTAACTACTTCGAGATGAGCCGACGAAGTAAAACTCGGATGCGTTCGAAGTATCGAATTCAACTTCGAGATGAGCTCAACCATATTGCGCTCGGCGCCCCAGTTTAAATTGTTCTTCGCATGAACGTCGATCTTCTCGGTGCAAAGCCATTCAACACCATTGGCAATCCCCCACGCTCCTTGCCAACTTAAAAGAGCGGCAAGCTGCACACGCAAGCGCGCATACGTTTCACCGCCTTTTGCCAGACGATCATTATCGTGCGTCTCGGCAAAATGAATTAACGTACCGAATTTCTCGGCGCGTTCAATCGCCTTAGGGAGATACCATTCAAACTGACCGCGGTCGTAAGTTTGGAAAATTTCCGAATAAGCCCAATCAAGCCCCGAAACAGAAAGGAGTTTATCGGTCGCTTCCAGACTGCCGCCAAGACCTTCAAGCATAAAGACGGTGTCGGGATATTCTTCGCGCACTTTGGCAACAATATACTGCCAAGTCTTAAAGTCGATCATGTAGCCAGCATCGCATCTAAAGCCATCGACACCAAGCCGGCACCAGTAAAGAAAGACTTTAGCCATGTAAGCGCGAAGCTCACTATTGGAATAATCAAGTTCGACAAGGTCGGCCCACGTTACACCCCATGCCCCCGGCGAACGGAACTCGCCGTTTCTCTCGCGGCGGAACCATTCGGGATGGTGTGTCTGCAAAGTTGAAGCCCAGCCAGTATGATTTGCCGGAAGATCAATGAAAAAGAGACCTCCTCTAGCGTGCACTGCGCCGATAAGTTCGCGAAACTGATCGAGCGGAGTTGTGCGCTTGTCGAATTCGGCCATCGCAGGATCGACCGAGAAAAAATCTGTCGCGGCAAACGGGCAGCCATATTCGCCCATCACTGCGTATGTCGTCGGAACGGGAAAAGGCGGCAACGTCTGAACGATGCGAAAGCCCATCGCATCCATGATGTGAGGAAGCTTGCGTACGACCTCTCGGAACGAACCGAACTGCCTTGGAAAAACTGTATAGATGGAATTGTTCGCGGCAGTTTCAGCGCTTTCAACTTTCACATGGAAATTGCTTCCTTCAGGCCATAACGGAATGCTCGAGCCTTCTTCAAAAAAGCAAGCCTTGCCTGAAAATATACCAACCTCACAAAGTTGTATCTCAACGCGGAATAGGCCAGGGGCAACCTCTCGCATTGGTATATCGGACCAGGCTTTGTCGAGCGGAGTTATACCAAGCTCCGTCTCGCCGATTATTTCAGCACGCGTAGTTGCCGCGCCGCCTAGATTAGTCCTAAAAAACGCGCTCCCTGGACGAGGCCTCTTAAGAGAAAGAGTAACAACTAGCTTCTCGCCGCACCACTTTAAGATATAAGATTCAGGTTCTGGCGTTTGAAGTATCAATACCGCTCCACCTCTTATGCGTCAACTAAAATGGCGAGCGTTTGACGCTGTTAGAACACAATCGCTACAGCCGGAAGAGCTTTACGAATACGCTCCATTTCGGCAGACGAAATTATAAGGTCGCCAAGTTGTAAAGAGTGCAATGTCTTCCACGCATCAAGATTTTCAGGAAGCTTTGTTATCTGCGTGCGAGAAAACGAAAGATTCTTAAGGCCTTTCTTCGCCGCAAGCCATTCGGGAACTTCTTTAACGGGATTGCCAGATAAATCGATATCGGTAAGGCTTGGCAAATCTTTAAGCTGCTCGGGAACGGACGTAAACTTGTTGTTGCGTAAATATATACGGCGCAGAGAAACGAGCGCCTTCATATCGGGGAGCGACGAAAGCTTATTGTCGTTAAGGCGCAGCCATTTAAGGCCCGAAAGCGCCGCAACTTCATCAATATTCGTAAGCGCGTTACGGTCGAGATTTATGTAATCGACAATATCGGCCTTTAAGACAGCACTTTGCGCTTTAAGATCGCGAAGTGACTTGTCGGACAAATAAACGCGAGCTTCCGCCGGCACAGTTTTGTATGCCGGCGTAGGCTCATCAAAACACCCCGCAACCGCGCATAGCGCGGCCGCGGCAAGAAGAACGGGAAATTTTGATTTGTCCATTCTCAATTCCTCCATTCTCCGGTGTCGTTATTTTAGGCGTTAGCTGCCGCCTCGATGATACCTGCGAAATCGGCCGCCTTGAGCGCCGCGCCGCCAATAAGGCCGCCGTCGATATCCTTCTTCGCGAGAAGTTCCGCAGCGTTGCCCGGCTTCATCGAACCACCGTACTGAATACGGACAGTCTCTGCCGTTTCAGCGCCGACAAGGTTTGCGAGCGCAGAGCGGATAAGCGCGTGGACTTCCTGAGCCTGATCGGGAGTTGCGGTACGGCCAGTGCCGATTGCCCACACAGGTTCATAGGCGATGACGAGCTTTGCGCAATCGGCAGCCGTCACGTCCTTAAGACCAACGTTCATCTGGCGAAGGATAACTTCCTCAAGCTTGCCAGCGTCGCGCTCTTCGAGCGTTTCACCGACGCAAACGATTGCCGTAAGGCCAGCAGCAATAGCTGCGCGCGTGCGGAGGTTGACAGTTTCGTCAGTTTCGCCGAAGTACTGGCGACGCTCGCTGTGGCCGATGATGACATACTTAGCGCCTGCATCAAGGAGCATGCCCGTCGAAATTTCACCAGTGTATGCGCCGGAAGCTTCCCAGTGGCAGTTCTCAGCACCGATTTCGACCTGCGTACCCTCGGCGGCGGCGATAGCAGCCGGAATGTCGATTGCAGGCGTGCAGCACACGATGTCGACCTTTCCTGCGAAATCCTTAGTCGCCTCGGCGACACCCTTGACGAGGGCGGCGGTCTCGGACGGCTTGATGTTCATCTTCCAGTTGCCGGCTATGATTTTCTTTCTCATTTTCTTTTGCTCCTTGCTGTTGGATATTTTTGTTTACAGCCTTTTACGAATTAGTAAATTTTCTGTGCTTAACGCCCGCTGCCTTGAACATCGACTTGACGGTATCAAGAAACGCATAATCACCGCCATAGACTACTTCTTTAAGGCCTGCATTTATAATAAGTTTAGCGCACGTAAGGCACGGCGAAATTGTGATATAAATTGTACCGCCCGCAATTGAATTGCCATAGTAGGCAGCTTGGCAGATTGCGTTCTGCTCAGCGTGCGTGCAAAGACATTCGTCGAGATGCGTGCCGCTCTCGGCTTTGCCCGCACACCTAGGGCAACCGCCTTCAAAACAATTTTTTACTCCGCGCGGCGTACCATTGTAACCGGTAGAGAGTATGTGATTATCCCTCATGATGACCGCGCCAACTTTACGGCGCATACAATTTGACCTGCGCGAGACGACTTGCGCAATGTCCATAAAGTATTCGTCCCACGTAGGGCGGGGATCTGTTTTTTTCTTCGGCATTACCGTGTATTATATCATATGAGTGATGAGGGATGAGGGATGAGGGATGAGGGATG
>JAGBXE010000250.1 GCA_017629455.1 Kiritimatiellia bacterium | reverse complement strand
TACCCGCTGCTTAGAAGGCAGCTGCTCTGTCCAGATGAGCTACAGGCCCTTTTTATTCGCAAAACATGAAAAGTATACCATTTGTGCGTCCAGACAGTCAACCGCCTGACGCCGTGAATATTCGTTTGACGGCATCGTCAATCATGCTAGGAATCGCAAGCGGCAAAGCATGTTCCTCACCCGGTATCATACTTACGACAGCGCGAGGAAAAACCTTTTCAAGGAATCCGACATTTTCGCGGCGAACGACGGCATCGCGTTCACTTTGAAAAATATAAACTGGAAAATTCAGCGCGCCTGAACTACTGCACGATTCAAGATCGCTTCGCACATCAACAACCCTTAAATAATCAAGCCCGCGGGAAAGATTTTCATCGCTGTCGGCAATATACGGATTTATCGCTCTTTGATCCGACAATGCCTCACCGCGTGAAAGCGTCATTTTAAGACCCATTTCAAGAGCCGCGAGGCGCCGCTCCGTCATGCCGGGCCAATCAGGGGCCTTCATCATCCGCGCAGGCGCAGCAACAAGAACAAGCCCCCTGATTTTTTCGGGCATCTTTGCCGCCAGCCTAAGGGCAGAACTGCCGCCCATAGACCAACCTACAAGAATTACTTCATCCTCACATTGGAGTACGTCTTCAGGAACACCATCTAGCTGTTCAATATAACTGAAGACGCGCTCACGAGGAAAGGTACATAAATCCCACGCACACTTGCTAGCCGCCCATCCGTTAAGAACAAATATTTTCATCTCTTACAAATAAGGCGGATAGCAAGTATACTTGATGGCTTAACGGCCAATAATATCCTTAAGAACACCCTGCATGGAATCAAACCAGATACCATACCCCTTTCGGTCAGATGAAGGAAATCAAACATAACGTCTTTTTCAACAACACCATCGGCCGTCATAAGCTTCTTATTGAAGTCGAGCCAAATGACATTCTTCCCATCGGGGATCTTTGCGATAATCGCATTGACCTTGTCGTTCGCGACGCGAAGCTTGTGGTCTGGCGTCTCCCCGCGCGGGAATATCGGCATCAACAGCACCTTTGATTCGGGATGCTTCTTGGTGATCACTTCGACAATCTGTCCAATGCAGTCGGCAATCGCCTTTATGTCGCGACCACCGTTGTTTGTGCCGATCATGATAGCAAAAGCCTTCGCCTTGTAGCCTTCGAGCTGACCGTTCTGAAGACGCCAAAGCACATGCTGCGTATGATCGCCGCTGATGCCGAGATTGAGGACTTTGTAACGGCTCGCCAGCTTCTCGTCGTTCCGAGTGCCGCGGCTGGTCTTGCCTTCCCACCAATGGGTGATGGAGTCGCCGACCAAAACGAGATCGTACTCGCCGGAGCCATCGACAATCTCGTTGCGCTTTTCAAGAAGGCGGCATTCATCCCACCATTTCACCGTGCCGATGCGCGTCATGGGCGTCGTGGGGATCCCCGACCCGTAAGGATACCCTTGCGCGCCCGACGGCCAAACGGAAGGAATATACTCATCTTCCGAAGCGGTAAAGACGCGCTCGAGAATCGGCAGCACCGCGCTTGCCCACATCTCGTAACCGATGGGGCCGGGATGGAGAAGATCGGGGAAGATCGTGCGGCTGAGCCTGCCGTAGGGAGCCAGGAACTTATCGGAGAAATCGCACCAGATGACCTTGCGCCCGTCGGCAAGCTTGGCGAGCTCGCGGTTTACAATATCGTTGCGCAAACGATAGGAATCGTTGCTGTCAGCGCCGCGCGGGAAAATGGCGGTCAAAATCGTACGAGCCTTCGGCTGCTTCTCGGCGATCACGCGAAGGATCTGGCGAACGCCGAAAATGGTATCCATCGGAGGCTCCTTATCAAACGGGAAGTGGCCAGAGTTATTTGTGCCGATCATAAGCAAAATGGCTTTTGCTTCATAGCCATCGAGCTCACCACCTGCGGTAAGGCGCCAAAGGACGTGCTCTGTACGATCAGCGCTCGTGCCGAGGTTAAGGGCCCTGAACTTGCCCTTTGCAAAATACTTATCCCACGTTTTGGCACCAGTCGTCTCCCAAAAATGCGTAATCGAGTCGCCGATAAAAACGACTTGCGCTCCGCCATTCGTAACAGATTCCATTTTTGTCAAATGGCGCTTCATCTGCCAACACGAAGGATCGCCATTCCACGCCGTCGGGGTTACCGCACGAATTGCTGCCCATGACTGAAAAACTCCGAGAGCAACTGCGCCCGCCAATACGATTTTTGTAATTTTCATAATCGTATTGTACCATATTTTGAACCCCTTCCGTGCCCTTTAAAACGTACTGATGCATTCCTTCATTTCGCCGTATTTGGTATAATACTTGGCAAGTTTTAGAGGAGCACTTCCATGAAAGACCTTAAAGCAGCCTACAGAACAATCGAAACCGACCACTTCGCCCCTGCGATGGAAATTTCTTTCATCGACGGCGAAAAACGCCAGACTTTCCAATATGAGAAAGTGACTTGGAATATTGCTGGCGAAGAGAAAGGTCTTCGGTACGGCGAAAACCCCGGTCAGGAGGCTGCGCTCTACCGTCTCGTAAACGGCAATCTCGTACTTGGCGATGTTGAGATATTGCAATGCGGTCAATATCTTGCATCAGTTCCAGAGCTTTTGCAAAGCGGCAAGCATCCCGGCAAGACTAACGTTACCGACACGGATAATGCCCTTAACATTTTACGCTATCTGATGGACAAACCAACGGCTGTCATCGTCAAACACAACAATCCGTGCGGCGTTGCAACGGGCTCTACGCTTGCAGAAGCGTACTTTAGGGCCAACAAGGCCGACCGCCTTGCGGCTTTCGGAGGCGCAATCGCTCTCAACCGCGACTGCGATATGGAGACGGCCAAGCTGATCGTCGAAAACTACGCTGAGGTGGTAGTCGCCCCCGACTTTGCCCCCGGTGTCATGGATATTTTCGCGACAAAAAAGAACCTGCGCATTTTCCGCATCCGCAATATGTCGCGTCTTACCGATTTTGTCGCTAAGCACGTAATCGATTTTAAATCTCTTATCGACGGCGGCATCGTGGCCCAAACCTCATTCAGCGCCAATGCGCGCAAGGTTGAGGATTTGATGCCCGCCTACTGCAACCGCAAAATCACCGACAAGGCAACGGGCGAGGTTTCATTCGAAGAACACAAGATTAAACGCTTGCCGACTCCAAAGGAATATGAAGACCTCTTATTCGGCTGGCTAGTTGAAGCGGGGGTTACCTCCAACTCTGTGCTGTATGTAAAAGACGGCGTAACGGTAGGTATCGGCACCGGCGAGCAGGACCGCGTCGGTGTTGCCGAAATTGCTCGCGATAAGGCGTACACCAAGCACGCCGACTGGATTTCTTGGGAGAAATACCAAAAACCCTTCAACGACCTGCGCCTCGTCTTCGGCGAAGAAGAAGGATCCAAGAAACAGGCCGAAATACTCGAGCAGACCAAGGCTGAAAAAGGCGGCCTACCTGGGTGCGCAATGGTCTCTGACGCTTTCTTCCCCTTCCGCGACGGCGCCGAAGTTGGCATCCGCGAAGGGATAACGTCAATCGTCCAGCCCGGCGGCGCAATTCGCGACTGGGATGTTATCGATTGCTGCAACGATGCTAATGTTGCGATGGTGTTTACTGGCCAGCGCAGCTTCCGCCACTAATCGCACTTAAAGGTAACATCATTGAAAGTTGCCGTCGGGTTAAGCGGTGGCGTTGATTCTAGCGTCGCAGCCCTACTCCTTAAAGAGCAGGGCCACGATGTGGTGGGCATTACAATGAAGCTTTGGCGCGGCCAATATAAAGGCGGTCCGCGCGAAGCTTGCTTTGGCGCAAATGAAGAAAACAATATTGCCGCGGCCACAAAATTTGCGCAGCAAATAGGCATTGAGCATCGCGCGTTTGACTGTTCTGAAGAATACGACACAACAATCGTAAGCTACTTCCGCAACACGTATCTTTCTGGGCAAACACCTAACCCATGCGTTTTCTGCAACCCGATAATGAAGTTTGGCCTTCTGCCAAGGCTAGCTAAAGAAAGCGGTCTTAACTTTGATGTTTTTGCAACAGGCCATTATGCGCGCATAGTTCGCCGCGAGTCTCGCTGGGCAATCTCACGCGCCCTAGATTTAGCTAAAGATCAAAGTTATTTTCTCTACAGGCTTGAACAATCACAGCTTGAGCGCCAGCTTTTTCCGCTTGGAGAATTGACAAAAGCTGAGGTTCGCCAATTGGCCCACAAATATTCGCTTTTCGCTGCCGATCGGCCCGACTCGCAGGATTTTTACTCAGGCGATACAAATGAGCTTATTGGTGCACCAGATCGGCCCGGCAACATCGTCGATTCCACCGGTCGCGTTTTAGCTCAGCATACAGGCTTTTGGCACTATACGATCGGTCAGCGCAAGGGGCTCGG
>JAGBXE010000249.1 GCA_017629455.1 Kiritimatiellia bacterium | reverse complement strand
CGAGCCGCCGCCGACGATGTTGATCGACGTGTATGACTTTCCGGTAATTTCGGAAAGGTTGCGTATTGCGTCGGCGTAACATTCCGCGAGAGATTTGTATACGCACTGCATAAGTTCCCCGACAGTAGAAGGGGCGCGGCCCTCTTCGTTTGCTGCAGCGACAACCTCGGCAATCATTGAGTCGGGGTTCATAAATCTTTGTTCGTTGACGTCAACGGTGCTGACGCTCGCATCTGCCGCGCGCGCTGCCATTTCGAGTTCAGCGAACGAGTACTTGCGTCCTTTTTCCCAATCGGTAATCGAGCGCAAAGCTTCGGCCGTAGCATCGGTGCCTTTGCCGGCAACGTAGCTTACCCCGTTTAATTCGCGGCGGATCGACTGAATCATCCAAAGGCCCATAATATTCTTAAGGAACCTATACCTTCCCCATGCGCCGCCTTCATTGGTGAAGTTTGCGATTTGCGCAGCCTTCGTCGTTATGGGGTTTTCGTTTTCAACGCCAAGGAGCGACCAAGTTCCGCTTGAAAGGTATACAGCCTTGTCGTCTCTCGCAGGTACTGCAAGATACGCCGATGCCGTATCGTGCATTGCCGGAAGAACAATCTTTACTCCGCGGTATTCACCAACTTCGGTGCCAGGCATCTCAAGCTTGCCGAAAATATTTGTTGGCAGCCCAAGGCGGTCTATTAAATCGTAATCCCAGTCTTTTTTCGCCGCGTTAAGAAGCGAAGTGGTCGAAGAATCGGTATATTCGTGGACTACCTTACCAGTGAGGCGGTAGTTTAAGTATTCCGGTACAGTAAGGAAGGAAGCTGCGCGCTTAAGCTGTTCAGGAGATTCCTTCTTTAGCGCCCAGAGCTGATAAATAGTGTTGTAGCTTGCTTTTTGAATGCCCGTGCGTTGGTAGAGATCGGCAAAAGAGATGATATCGCGTTCAATTTCTTCGGCCGCTCCATTAGTGCGCGTATCGCGGTAGGCAACCGCGTCGCTGCAACGCTCGCCTTTTTCGTCGAGAAGCACAAAGTCGACACCCCACGTATCAATACCTGCCGACTCAATCGGCCCCTTGGCTAAGGCTGCATCGATGCCGGCCTTAACTGAATCGGCAAGGCGGTCAATGTCCCAGCAGTCATGCCCATTAAGGCGCACTTGCGAGTTTTCGAAACGGTAGACTTCTTCGAGAGAAATTTTTCCGTCTTTGACCGATCCGAGAATTGCGCGGCCCGATGACGCTCCAATATCGATAGCAAGGTAGTTTTTCATGCTGATTTCTCCGTAATGCGCAGTTTTTATGGAAGCTCTTTGATTCTAATGTTGCGCCAATAAATGTTGTGGCCGTGGCCGCACCAGTGTATTCTGCCAGATTTATTGTGAAGCCCAGGCCTTTTGATGCCATCGGCAGGCACAGTTCCGTCGGTAGAATATTTTGAAACGTCGGCATCGACTATCGTTGTGCCGTTAAGGACAAACGTGATACGCGGGCCGTTGGCCGTAACTTCAATGCTGTTCCACTGGCCTGGCTTATTAAGATACGATTCGCCGTTGACCTTACGCGCTGGTGGAACGACGCCGTATATTGACCCAGTGTAGTGTACGTCTACAAGCTTATTCGAGCCGTTGTACATATCGCCATAGTCGTCAAGGAGCTGTAGTTCCATTCCTTCACGAGAGCACCAACCGTTTGCACGGCAACGAATTCCAAGGCCATTATTAGCATTTGGCGGCAGTTTCACATCGAAACGCATAACAAAATTCGTGTAGTCGCGCTGTGTCCAGAGGTTGCGCGCGCCAGTCTCGCCTACGCCGTCACGCTGAAGGCAGGTAAGAAGGCCGTCAGATGTGATTGCGTACGTGTTTGTTGCTCCTTCCCATCCAGTAAGGTCTTTGCCGTTGAACATAGGCTTAAAGCCTTTTTCACAGCAAGAAGTGGTGCACTCGTTAAAGCGGCAACCAGGGAGTAATGTAATTAGTGCAGCGGAAATCGCGGCAAAAAACGATAATTTGAGTGTCTTATTCATGATTGTATTCTACCAAACCTCGCTAAGAGTGTCAAAGCGAGGTCTGGCGTTGTTTTTGTGTTTATTTTGAAGCTTCCTAGTCGGCAAAATGAAGCTTCATAAAGTTGTTTTCGCCGTGAACTACGCCGTTACTCATACTTGAGCTTGTGCGATGTTTTTTGACGTTGACGGAGGAGCGTGCACGCACGCAGTTGACGCGCCAAATATCGCCCGGCTTGCTGGTGCCGCCAAGCTCTTCAAGAGGAATTGCAACTTCAACGAACCAACATTCTTTTTCGACTTGAACAGCCCATTTTCCTTTTGTGCGCCAATATTCATCGCCTGCGCCAGTAGGATTGAATGTCATTCTGTCATGCACACCGCCTTTCGAATTGATTGCCAGCACTAATGTTTTAGGGGCAATTGCGGGGCTTGAGCACATGATTTCAACGTGGTCGCCAATGCCTGTCCAGCTGTCGCGGTCAACGTCGGCAGAGCACTTAAGAACGGAGGTGTCTATATCGTGAAGCTCCATGGCAAAATACACGTACTTATCGTCGTAAGTAGCACGCACGTAAGATTCTGTGCCGGGATCGATTTTATCGGCGCATCCGACGAGTAGGAAGTCGCCGACTTTCCCAGCGTTTTGCCAATCCTGCTCATTAAGTGAGCCATCAATTGTTATGCTGCCGCGCGCGCGTTTGGCCGTAAGGCCTTTTTCAAGGCGCAAGTATTTCGGCCTTTCAGTAAGCCACGTTTTCTCGAATATTTCTTTGGCGTAAAGCATATGCTTTAAAGCGCGCGCATCAGGGTCGGTTTTGGCAGCTTCAATAGCCTTAGCCATAAGCGAGCGGAGCTTTTCTTCGCTGCCAGGCTCGTTAAGGCATTTGCCAATCGGGTTTGACTGCGGCCATTGTATGCAACCTTCCGTTTGGTAGTAAAGGCGCGTAAGAAGGGCTCTAAACTCCTTCATGCCGCCTTCCCAAGCCTTTCCGTAATAGAGTTTATTAGCTTCTTCAAGTTCGGCTTCGTAGTCGCGCTTTATCGACCAACCTTGGCGCGCTGCCGTATACATTGCCTGCCATACGGCGTGCCATTTAAGGTTTTTGCCGCCGTAGGGCGGGTAGAACCAAGGGTTTTTAACTTCCCATGGTAAACTTTCCGGGAAAGGGCCTCTGGCGGCGATGCTGTCGCCAGTGCAGCCGATAGTCGGGAAATCAATGTAGTTATTACGCACGACAAGTTCTGCTGGAGCATAAGTTCCGCCTGGGCAACCCTCGCACGTAAATTCGCTTCTGTTGACGACTATGCGCATGCCGAACGGTTTCCATTTGCGATAGATGTTGGCCATCTCGGAGTTGATTGGGCATTTCGGGTCGGCAACCGAATGGCGCCAGCATTGGTCATTGAAGCTAAGCATAAGGCAGAGCCTTGGATCAGGCTTAACTTTTACTGGCGGCAGCCAGAAGTCCTGGTACGCCCAGCCGCCAAGTTTCGCTTCAGGAATTTTCGCCCAAATGCGGCGTGCTATTTCGTTGACTGTCCACCAATAGCGGTCGGCGCGTTTGCCGCGCGGGATGTTGGCCGTCTCCTTCGGGTCGAGGGCCGTGCAGTTGGCGCATTCGCACCATTGCAGGCTGTCGTCGTTGCCGATGATGGCTGTAAGCGAAAGCGGCGTAGTCGCCGTCTTGATCTGCTCTACGATGTTGCTTGCGATAAGGTCGAGGACGGCGGGGTTGGACGTGCACGGATTCGGGCCGTACCCTTCGTTGCCCGAAAATGTGCGCTTGCCGTTTACGAGGCAGTAGTATTCGGGGTGCTTGGCGAACATGTCAGCGGATTTTACGCCTCTGCACATCATGGGGGTAAGGCAGAGGCCGGATACCGGTTTTGAATATGCCGCAAGCTCCGTAGGCGTTATGCCTTGCTTGTCGCGGGGGCGGTTGATGCCGCGCGGATTCATGTCGAGCTGCATGTTGTTGCGCGCAGCCCAAAGCCAGTCTTCGGGCGTTTCGGCCCAGAAGGAACGCACCTTGAGATGCGGAGATTCGGCGATCGTGCCTTCGGG
>JAGBXE010000248.1 GCA_017629455.1 Kiritimatiellia bacterium | reverse complement strand
GTAAAGGAATTAATGTACTCGACAGAGAACCTAAAGCCGAGACAGTCGGTAAGATAATCTATCCATGCACCAACACTGTCGAGCTCTTGCTCACGCAAATCCCAGCGGACATTAGGCCCCCAAGCAAGCCAATGGCAAACTTTATGCTCCATACCCAAATCAATAATGTGGTATCTTGCTAAAGTATTCAAATCGCGAGGCGTCGAAGAGTAATCCCAATATCTGTGATCACGCAAATCGTATGCACCTCTAAAGGATAAATCTGCCGAAAGCTTCTGCCTAAAGAATGCGCTTGCATATGCAATCTTGTTGTTGTCGGAATCGTATTCGCCCCTCACGCCAGCAAGCGTATCTTCATCGGGCGACCACCTAAGACGCGCTCCAGGCGCAAACATCGCGCCGTTGTCGCCGTAATTCGGCTCGCCCGGTTGGGCTAGGCGCCTTAAATCGCTACCGTAAGTATACGTTGTAGAATTAAATTGAACTGCGCCGTACGCATCTAAATCGACGATATTGCGCAAGTTGCCCTTCTCGTCGCGTTTGCTCCAAGCATTGCGCACACCTGGGGTTATTCCGTAGTATGAATACGGCAACGCGCGTGACCTTCCGGCAAACTGATCTTCCCATGTTAATGACGCGTCGTTTGCATCGAAAACATACGGCCTTGCGTCTGATCCAAGACCTTCGTACCACGCTTCCTGACAAAGAACGTCAAAATAAGGTTCAATCATATGAACCCATGTATCATTGACATCGGCTGTGCCGCGCGCGGCGAATGTAGCACCAGCTTCGCCAATTGAGCGCACTGCATCGGAAGTTTCGATAACGGGATTATTTCCCGTATATTCTGTTAAGCCAGTATGATCCCAATAAGTGCCGCGCCAACCTAGACGGGGAACGACAGAAAGGACATCATCAAACGTTTTTACAGGCGCAGAAATGGCATGGCGCGTATCGGCGCGAATGGCGTCGTAATCGGCCCATGGCCCGGGATTTGTGCCGTACAAAGAATGACGGCCTGCACCATATTCGGCGTAGTGGCGGGTTAGGTACCCAATTTTGTTTTGCGATTCGTAAATAAACGGAGTAGAACCGATAGGCAAAGGATTTACGTCAAAATAAGCTTCCGGTAAGCGCCCCGTCATACCGATAAAGTCGTTAAGACGGCCAGACGTCTCGACACCGAATGAAAACACATCTTCAAGATGTTCCCAGAAAACGCCACTGTTGTCGTAAACCAGCCACGAGTCGCGAAGTGAGAAGAACGAGCGCTGACGGAAATCCATCATGAAGTAAGAGTCGGAAAGAAACGTACCTCTAATACGGACAATATCTCGTTCGGAAGGTTCCCAGTCATGTTTAAGCGTAAACATATAGCGATCTCGCTCGACATCACTGCCCCAGTAAGCGGTGTTGTAACCGCTTCTGAAAATACCTGCGCCGTAACGATCTTCGGCATCGTTATCTATCGCGTAATATGAATTAAACGAGCCGTGACCAAAATTGCCAAGACTCCAATCGAAATCTTCACCGAACGCAAAGCCGTTTTCATAACGCATATCGAAATGCGTTGCCGCCTTAAGCCAATACGCATCTTCCGGGTGAGAAGGATCACCAAGAAGATGGTAACGATATTTAGTTAAAAGAAAAGCTCCCCAGCGTTTTGTGTAACCGGGCATCCAGCTGAAACCGCAGTCGGTACCGAGAGGATAGTAGCCCCACGGAATCCAGATGACCGGAATTTCCCAAAAAGTAAGCCAAACGTTCTTAATCTCAACATGATCGTTGTCTTTATACGTTAGGCCGCCAGTAATATTCCAATGCGTGTGCCCAAGAGCATTCGTACAAGTTGTAACATACGTAGG
>JAGBXE010000247.1 GCA_017629455.1 Kiritimatiellia bacterium | reverse complement strand
CGCTTCTGCCGTTTTTGCGCAGGATGAATCGGCAGATTCTCTTGTCTCGGCGTGGGAGACGGTGAAGAATGACGCAAATATCGCCGGCAAAACGGTCGTGTCCAAGCGCATGAGCCACAGCGATTATTTCCGGCCTCGCTTTTATGCGCTTTGCTCCGACGGAACGATTGTTATCTATACGCTCACAAAAGATCTTTCAGCCATTAAATGGACGACGCTTTATTCTTCGGCGGAATTGATTTCGCTTATCAACGCAAACGGCGGAGCGATTGAGAGCGGACGGAAAGTGACGGCGTTTGAGGTTATGGATAAGGACGGCGCTGTAGCTTTTGTAAAGTTCGGTGAGGATGCAGAGTATACCGCACTTGCAAATACGCCTGCGAAATGGACATATTACGCCAAAGATGCCGAGGGCAATCCGAGTCCGGATAAGATCGAGTGTATAACCGACGGACGGTGGGTGCTTAAATGCAGGACTAAGGACATAAAGACCAAAGGAATTGAGATCGGGTCATATACTGTAAGCGATTTTGCTTACCTTAATGATTACAGGGGGGAATATCTTGACTTGTCGCGTGGCGAGGCCGTGAACGGCTCGGGCACAACTAAAATCGGAGACTGCATTTATTCGCTCACGAACGGGACGCGCGTTCTCGTTCATTCTAAAAATCTCTATAATCCGCCCAACTCAGCCGGATTTAAAACATGTCATGCTGAAGAATTGATAATCAATTCATCTACTGTCGAGGAAATGCAATCATGGTCTGCCGCCACAGTTCTCAGAGTGGTTTTTAACCTCCCGAACTTTAAAAATGCCCGTTATTACATGTTCGGAAGAACAGGTGTGCCGTCCGTCAATTTCGGGGAGGAAACCGATTTTGGCGATTTTAATCTTCCTGCATTGTCGACTGTCAGCAACTGTGCGTTTCGTTTTTTTGCTGCTCACGGTGCGCTTTCTTTGCCTGCTGCGAAGAAAGTTTATGCGGAAGCGTTCTACGGTTGCGACAATTTAGAAGAAGTAAAACTCTCTCCGGAGAAACGGACTCTCTCGCTCATAGGATCGGGAGCTTTTGCGGCATCGACCGATCGCGGCAAGGGTAAACTTAAGCGTGTAACTTTGGGTTGCGCGGAGGGTTTTACTTTTGCTGTAAACAATGCCTTTGCCAGACAGCCGTTGGAAGTCGTAACTTTAACCGGTGCTGTTCCGTTATTTGAAAAGACAGAAGTCTGGCCGGATTCACTCGCGCGCGCGATGGTCTTCGCCATCCCGGAAGGCGATGCGGCGTGGGCTGAGATTGTATCTGGCGCAACCGTACTTAGCGAAGAAGAGCGCAAGGCTTGTCACGCGGCGCATCCCGACTGGCCCATTCCGTTCGCCGTAGTGGATAAATCGGTATTCAAGACCCATCACGAACAGTATCTTGCCTATATCGGTAGCGACAAGGGCGTAAAGCTTGAGATTGAACGTGACACTTTCTTTGACGATACGGTAAGCGTAACAACTGACTGGGCGACGTATTCGGACGGCACGTACCCTAAGGGAACTCTCGCAACATTGACTGCGGTGCCGGGTGCGACCGGCAGGTTTGTGAAGTGGTACGGTGATGTTCCGGGCGCGGTTTCATCCGAGCAATCCGTTACAGTCACTCTCTCAGGAGATTCATGGGTATATGCG
>JAGBXE010000246.1 GCA_017629455.1 Kiritimatiellia bacterium | reverse complement strand
GCTATCTTGCGCAAGACGGGCATCATCGACAACGGTACGATGAGCGATGCACAAAAGGAAGCGGCAAAGCACAAAACTGCTCGCATTTCCCTTTCCGATGCTCTGGGCGTTGCGCCAGTCAAGACCGAAAACTCTCCGCTCAAGACTATTCGCATCAAGCGTCCTATCGACATTCCTTCGCCCGCAGCTACGCTTAAGCCGGCGCAAGCGCCCGAAGCTCAAGCGCCTGCCGAGGGAGCTACCGAGAATAGCGCCGCGCCCGAAGCAGCTACAGCCGCAGCAGAACCAAAGACAACTGTAACACAGCGCAAGACGCTCAAGATTTCTCGACCGGGCGGTGTCGTTCGTCCAGCAGGCAAATTCGGTATTAAAAAGCCTAGCCAAGCAACTACAGTTGCTCCCGCTGCTCCTAAGGCGCCAAACTCTCCGAGCGCAGGTGCCGAGGAAAATAATGCGGCAATTTCAGACATTCCCGAAATTGCCGATATCCCTTCGATTCCTCCAATGCCAGAGCCAGCGCAGGCCGTCGACACAACCCCAGCATGGGCGTGGACACTCTCGTCGCTTATTCAAGCGGCGGCATGCGTCGCCATCGCTACGCTCGTTTGGATGCTCTATCAAAATACTCAAACGATGTACTTCTAAAATCGAAGTCATCTTAAGTATGAACAAAAGAGGTTTTCGGCGAGTTTGCCGAAAACCTCTTTTTATTTCTACTAATCCTTCAATCGATTAACGATTAAAAGCTTCGCGATTAATCCAAAGCCCCAATGCCGGATTAGGAATAAAGTAGATTTCTTCGCCGTCTACAACGTTGTAACCGTATTTAAGCTTTGTAGGATCGTACTTGGCGGCCATCTCGTCATAATCTGCAGCCTTAAAGCCAACGCCTTCGACCTCTTCTTTCGTGATGTTCTTAACGCAGTAGGTTATCGAGAATCGGCCATCAGACGAGCCGTGGATAAGGTGCGCAGCTGCACCCATATTGGCACGCAGGTCGTCGGCATCGTCACGCTTAAAGACTTCAAGCGTATGGAGTCGGCCCCTATAGCCATACTTGCGAATAAGGCCATCAACCGTCTTATCTTCACCGAACTGATGAACACCAGGAGCTAAAACGATAAGCTCTCCGCCATCGGCCATCGCCATGCGTGTACGGTAAACAGATTTGTTCCCAAGCCACGTTGAAGTAAACTCTTCCGGATCAAGATAAACAACGCACTTTTTAAGCCCATGTTCAACATAATCAATATTCTTAACCTGAGCAAGCTTAACAGCCTCAGTAAGGCAATTGCGCCCTTGACCGATAAATAGGCCGTGCGATGCGATCTTACCGCCAGGCGCAGTGTTTACCGTCAACACCCAAAGAATCGGGCGATGAGCGACAAAATGCTCAAAGGCATAATCAAAAATAAGGCGCACAGGCGTGTAATCGCGGCCCATCGCTTTTTCCATGCCGCACACAGCACCTATCATGTGCGACTTATTAATCATATCTGCGCCACCAACACCAACAAATATATTCTTGGCGTGATTGGCCATGCCGATTACTTCGTGAGGCACAACCTGACCAGGTGATACAATAAGATCGTACTTCTCATCCATCAAAAGGCGGTTGACTTCAACATCGACAGGATCTTTCCAAAGGCCTTCAGAGATCTTTTCAATCTCCTCGGCCGGAACTTCACCAAGCTTCATCACATCGGTACGCCAGTTATGACCGATCATCTTGGAGTACGGGATATCTCCAAACATTGTCGTCCATTGCGACTGAGAAACCGGTACGTGCGTACCAAGTGCAGGCAGAATATCTACACTAGCACCCTTCTCGGTTAGGAGACGATAGAAAACCTGTGTAATAAAGCCAGCATTCGAATGGAAGCGTGTAAAATCTGGCGGAATTATAAGGGCGTTTTTAACAGCACCTTTTTCAGCTTCCCAATCAGCGAGCGCACGCTCAAGCGCCGCGGCGATTTCGTCATTAGAAAGCGTTGTACCATCTTTGGCTATTTCAAATATGTCTTTCATAACGGCCTTTTCATTGCTATTTCAGGACAAGTAAATGGATCGGCATGCTTGGTGCAGTTTATGCAGCCTGTGTAAAGCTTATGCATAATCTCGCGTTTTGGCGTTTCAACAAACCCAAGCGAAGCGAAAAATTCGGGCGCAAAAGTAAGAGCGAGAACCTCGCTCGGCGAGAACCGGCGTACCCTTTCAATAACGGCCTCGACAAGTTTTTTGCCAATCCCCGAACGACGAAATATAGGCTTAACAACGAGAGAGACAATCTCAACCGTTGCAGCTTTTGCATTGCCTATTTCAGGATGTATTAGATACCCAGCGCACCCGGCAATTGAACCTGCGCTCTCGGCAATAACAAAGCGATCAATATTCTCAACGATGTTGCCTAACGAACGCGGCACAAGAAGATCGGTATTGCGCCCAATAAGCGCAAAAATCTTCTCGGCGTCGGCCAATGTTGCTGGCCTTACTATCACTTGATCTGACATTTGGTCATATTATATCAAAATCATATCCGCGAGCCAAACGCCAAGGGAATTGATATAATACCGTAAACGGAATCCTTAAATGAAAGCCATTATAGAAATTTTTATTCTCGAGCTGCGAAAACTCATACGGTCGAAGACTGTATTTATGCTTCTTCTCGCCGCGTCGGCTTGGATGCTAATATTTCCTAACCTTGCTAAAGCCGATGGTACGACACAAGGCACGAGAGAAATAATAATCCATTACTCGCTCGGCGGCGTTTTTATTCTTCTCGCTGTAGCAATTCTTGCGTCAAGTTCTGGCTCTCTCGCTAAAGAACGTGCTGCAAAACGTCTCCAGCTGACCATGGTGCGCCCTGCTCGATATGCATTAATTGCGCTAGGCTCGATACTCGCTCATACTGTAGCTGCCGCGTTTGTAATGCTAGTAGCATTTCTTCTACTTGCGCCTCGCATCGACCTTTCTACGCCGTGCAGCCATGTAACTAAACCTATTATGCCTTCGACGCAAGAAGAAGCTAGAGCTATGTACGATATTTACATGGCCGACACGAATACCCCTGTTGCCGTACGTGAGGCAAAAAAGAGTGTCGTTCTCCGATTGCTGGCAAACCGCGCCGTCGACCGCTATGAAACTATCGGCACGAACGAAGTCGGCCGATGGCGCTTTCATATGCCAGATAATACTGAAGGCCTTGCCGTAAGGATGCGCTTTACAAACCAACTTGATATGCGCCAAGACCTTCTTGGTGAATTTCGCCTTGGCACACTTGGCGCCTCTATCAGTAATATAACACAGGCAGTTCTAACTATTCCGCTTAAAAACCGCGTGCAGGCAAGCACAAATGAAGTCGGCACTCTAGAGTTCTTCAACAAGGGTGTCTCTGCCGTAATGCTTCGCCCCAGAAAAGACATTGAGTTACTTCATCCCGCCGACGAGTTTTGGAAAAATATGTTTAGAGCATATTTAGAGTGCATTGCAATTTTCGCACTGCTCGCAGCGTTTGGAACAGTTCTTTCCGCAAGCCTCGGCCGCTCAGTTGCAATATTTGTAGCATTCGTAGCTCTTGCTGTAAGCGAAATGAGCCCAAGCGTTGTTAAACAATATCCTGACGAACTAGAGAAAAATGCATTAGATAGAGCTGGGTTATACATCGCCCGCTTCACCGCCGATTTCACACGCCCCATTTCGTCGCTTTCCCCGATAGGGAAACTTGCAAAAGATGAATGCGTTGAATATTCCGAAGTAGGAAATATCCTCCTTGCCGACCTTATAATTCTCCCGACAGTTCTCTCACTTCTCGCTGCGTTAGGTATTGCGCGCAAAGAAGAAGATATCTAATTTTAACGCTTCGCTGCGGCTCTTTGTCTTCTTCTAAACCCGACGCCCAACAAAAGCGCGAGCGATGCGTAAACGACAGCGCCTACTGTCATTATTATCGCCAACGAAATATATCCATTATCAATAACTTTAGCGATAAGCGGCTTTAAGTAATTAACTGCAAAAGCCATCATTACCGCGGCAAAAAGAATCTTTGCTATATCTCCTGCAATTGCCGTAAGCCCAAGGCTGCCATTACGCCGGTAAGCCGCGGCAAGAAGAGCTGCAGAACCAACAGCTGCACAGAAAGTTGTTGAAGCAGCAAGCCCTACGTGGCGCCATTCCTGCGGCAAAAAGATAACTGCCGCAATATTAAGTGATGCATTAAGAAGAACAGTCCAGACCGTAACCCTAAGCGGCGTTTTCATATCGTTTTGCGACTGAAACCAAGGCACGAACGACTTTTGAATTCCAAAAAAGCCTAATCCAATAGCATAAACTGCAAGCGCCCTTGAAACGCGTAGCGTAGCTTCTGAATCAAAAGCTCCGCCTTCATAAATTGCCGACGTAACATCTGGGGCAAGAACAAATAAGCCTGCTGCAGCTGGCAACATTAAAAAGAGAAGATTCTTTATTGAAGACAGCAACGCGCCACGAGCACCTTCAAAATCGTTCTTCGCAAAAAAACCTGCAAATGTCGGTAAAAGAACTGTACCAAAAGCTACACCAATAACGCCGAGAGGCAAATCCATTAAACGCTCGGCATAACCGATAACGCTAGCAGCCCAAGGCGCGGC
This sequence comes from Kiritimatiellia bacterium, assembly GCA_017629455.1. Next base: position 1,079 of record JAGBXE010000246.1, on the reverse strand, counting down.
AAGTTGCCCTAAAAGCTGATCAAGAGCGTAATTTACTTGTATTGCTCCTGCTCCTAGCGCGGCAATAGCCGTATTGCGCCACACTAAACGTACCTTTTCGCCACCCCACCCTGAGAAAAGCGGCATCGGCGAAACTCCCGCACGCGCCATGCAGACGAACATAAACACCATCTGGGAAAACCCACCTACGAGAATCGCGCCTGCAACAAAAACGATACGATTCGAGACGGATAGCCCTGGAAACAAACAAAGCACCGCGAGCGCACAAATCCAAAGTATATTTAAAAAGGCCGGCATAAAACCTGCCGCCTTAAAATGCCCCAATGCATTAAGCACGCCCATCCCAAATGCCGCTGCGCATATCGCCAACATGTAAGGAAGCAAGATTCCTACAAGCTTACACGTCAAAGCCCATCTGTAAGGATCGGCACTTTGTGGCGGATGGAACGATGCAAAAAACGTAACGGCTAACGCTATCGACACCATCGCACCGACCATGAGAATCATCATGGTGACGACTGCACGCGCTAACCTTGCGGCTTTTTCGATGCCGACAGTTTCTAGTTCGCCCTTAAAAACAGGCACAAACGCCGCCGTAAGCGCGCCTTCTCCGAAAAGCTTGCGCGCCATATTCGGAATTGCAAATGCGAGCGTAAATGCACTTTGCTCAACACCTGCACCTATAAGACGCGACTGCATCATCTCGCGTACTAACCCTAGTACGCGAGAAACGGCAGTTAAGCCACCCATCGTGAAGACATGACGCAAAAAGCCAGGTTTCGCCATGTTTTTAAGACCGGCAATCAATGAAAGATGTATTTACCTGCGCTAACGCTACGAATCTTTCCGCCGAAAGCAATTTCTGCAGCGACAGGCGTTTCAACTTCGAGCTTGTAACGGCCACCATTAAGAGTGCAGCGCACCTTAACAGGACCCTTGGCAGTAGGCACTTCTGCATCGAAGTTTTCAAGCCCAGCAGGATCGGGGGCTATACGCACAGTTTTAAAGCCGTGCGAAAGCGGTGTAACACCAGCCATGCAGCGGGCAATAATATTGATAGCCGCCGCACCCCAAGAGTG
>JAGBXE010000245.1 GCA_017629455.1 Kiritimatiellia bacterium | reverse complement strand
AGAGGTGCTGCGTTCTTTGTTGGTATGGATGCTGGCGGCGATTCTTCCGTGCGCGGAAAACCGTTTGAAAAAGAAGAATATCTCGTCGCGGTTCGTGGTGAAGATTGCTATCTTTGTGGTCACGATGCTGCCGATCGTGGCCAGTTTGATTATAGTAAAGACAGTACATTTCCAGCGTGTTTGTACTACTATAGGTCTACAACGTACGCTGTCTATGATTTTCTTGAAAATATTGTGGCGTAAGGTTTTATGGGTTTGGAGATGAGGGTATAGCTTTTGAATTTAAGCCGACTTTTTCCTTTGCTCCGCGTGCCGACATTAGGCGTTCACCGAAAATGGATGCGTACAGGCGGCCGCATTTCGGCTCGCGCGTAAAAACGCAGCTTGGTGTTTCAGCGCGCGACGAGAAGCTTCTGCTTCTCAGGTGGCGAGCTAACTGTATGTATGGCGAGGTAAACCATTCGGTGATGGGTGTTTGGTATAGCCACTATGCGCCTTCGCAAGTTTCTTCCCGAGCTAAGCTTTTTAAGGGCGCTCGTCCAGATTGGTTTGCACAAGGTTATAATGGTAAGAATGCGCCAAACTGCCTTCGCCGATATGATTATCCTGGCGATGTCGATATTCCGCCTCAGCTTTGTACATCGTCGGATGGGCCAGTCGGTTATTCTGCCGACGAAGCTATTCGTGTCGCCGCGGGAGAAAAGATTGAAGGCTCGTACGCTAATCGTCCAGTTATGCCGGGCCAACCGTTTTACTATCCTGTGCAGGAGCAGGATTCTGGTGCGTGGTGTCAATGTGAGCGCTGTCAGAAAAATCCTCGTCTAAAAAGCTATCTTTACCGGCACTTCGACTGGGTAAACCGTATTGCTCGCGCGGTGAAGGCTAAAAATCCTAATGTCGGCATTGGCACATTGGCTTATGGTGATACGCTAGCATATCCAGATGGGCTTGAACTTGAGGATAATATCCTTGTTCAAATGTGTATTGGTCCGCAGAGCTGGTTTCACCCTTATACGCGTAGCGAGCAGATGTCGCGCTATAGCCGGTGGGTGGAAAAGGAAGCTAATCGCCGCATACTTACTGTTTGGCTGTATTTCCTCTGTCCATGGTCGGAAGCCACGACGGTGCACAAGTATGGCAAATTCTTCCCGATTTATTATCCTCGGCATACGGGCGAGTTTTTCAAGCGTTTTGCGGCGGATGGTATACGAGGGTTCTTTGCTGAAATAACGCCGCGCTATCATCTCTTGGAGGCGTACGTTGCAACTAAGCTTTCCGACGACCCGACGCTCGATCCAGATGAGATTATCGACGAATATTACGCGCTTTATTTTGGCAAGGCCGGCGAGGCTATGAAGCGTTTCGGCGATATGTTCGAATCGGAAAGTTACAACATTGATAATTATTCCGATCGCGTTAAGGCTATGCGCATCGTAGGCTCATATATTTATAGGTTCCATTCCGAGCGCGACAATTGGCATTTGGGGTCCAAAGAGAGGGTTAAGAAACTTGATGCACTTATGGATGCGGCCAAAGCTGCTGCAACAACGCCGCTAGAGAAAAAGCGCGTAAATGATTTTTGCAGGCTTATCTGGAATACTGCCATCGAAGGGCGCAGCGAATATGAAGCGCGCGAGCGCGAACGGGCAATTCCCATTCCGTTTGTAGCCTCCGCAAGTTGTTCAAGCGATTTCAGAACCTTAGATAATCGTGAAGCTCCGTATCGTGCTAATATCGTTGTTTCAAACAACACCGAATTTATACGATTCATCTACAGCGAAGACGGTGCAGATGCAGCGTCACACCCAGAACTTGATGGCTGGATGAATGGGTTGGAAGTTTTTCTTGCATCAAAACGCGAGGGTGATTATCTTCAATTTGCCGTTTCTCCTACGGGTGAAGTTCGTGCACATCGCAGCGTTGTAGTGGAGGGTGCGCAACGCACGGAAAAAGTAACGAATATCTCTGCTCGATCGGTCTGCACCAAGTTGGGGTGGCGCGTGGAATTTGATGTTCCTTTCTCTGCTATTCCTCATGATGCGCGCGCAGGCGAGTATATTTATGGTAACTTCTTCCGCACGAAGCGTTGGGAAGGTGGTGTGTCAACTGTTTGGAGTCCTATTTTCTGTGAAAGATATCTTTCAGGGCTTCATAGATTTGGGACGATTTATACGATAGGCGCGATACCGAAAGGGAAAGTTGAATTGCAGATAAAAAATTGGATACAGCAAGATACAAAAGGCGGGCTTAAAAAAGGCGAGTCATTCTCGTTTGATGGTTCAGTTCTTACTATGGCGGCGGGTTCTGCAAAAGCTCCGTTCTACGTGTTTCAGCAGCGTCCGTTTTATCCAGTTAAGCCTGGTTGCCGCGTTAAGTTTGATTTTGTCGCTGAAGGTGCGGGCGAGCTTTCGGTATGCTTGCCTCAGCTTGTTGGCAGGGCGTATTTTGCTGGGCTTGTGCAGAAGAAAGTTGTGCTTTCGCAAACTCCGAAACATTACCAAATTGAACTTACGGTTGAAGAGCTTATTAAGGGCCATTCCCCCACGACAACACGCCTTGGCTTTGGCGTTCTTCGCGGCGGAAATGTGAAGATTT
>JAGBXE010000244.1 GCA_017629455.1 Kiritimatiellia bacterium | reverse complement strand
GTGCCGTGCTTAAATTCCGTCGTCGGCGAAACTTGCGCAGAAGGATCGATGAATGCAGGAAAATCATGTCCGCGAAGACGGCGGTAAATATCCGCGCGAATCTTGTTAGAGCCGATTGCGATAAACACCGATGCCCCAGGATGGTCCTTGGATGCTTTCTCAACACTACCGAGCATCGGGTATCCTTCAAAATTTCCTTCCGCCTTAGCGGGATCATCGTCGGCAAAACCTATGACATTCCACAACGGCTGCTGCGAAGCGTTGTTAATGCGCTCTACCGTCCACACAGCTTCGCGGCCAAAGCCGCCCGCGCCGACAATAAAAAGATCTCTCATACATTATTTCCTTTCAACAAATATTATATCAAAATTCCGAACTAACATGGATGAAAAATCCCTATTGCAATCCCAGCAGGCATTTGATATACTATCTCCACGTTGTCACTTTTGGCCCCATCGTCTATCGGCTAGGACACAAGCTTTTCATGCTTGTTAGAGGAGTTCGACTCTCCTTGGGGCTGCCAATTAAAAAGCCCGCAAGATGCGGGCATTTTTTTTACTTTTCAAGTTTTCTTTTTAACTATCTTTAGCGGGATTTCAACGCCTGGCTTATCGCCAGCATGCGCTCGCCGAGATCTTCAAATCCGACGTCAGCAGAATAAACATTCTTGTAATACTGATATGCTTTCTCGAGATCCCCCGACTCTTCAGCGCAAAGTCCGAGCCTGTAAACGACCTTCTTCTTAAGATCGTCCATCGTCGGCAGCGCATCACGCGCCGTCTCAAGCTGCATAATCGCCATATCGCTCTGACCTTGGTGCAAGAAACACATCGCCAAGTAATAAAGCGCCCACAGACGGTCCTTCGGGCTCTTCTGAGCGAGCTGAAGATGTGTAAGAGCCTCATCATAATACTCATACTCAAAGCACTTGACGCCGAGTTCATAACGAAGATGCAAATCGTTGGGATAGCGTGCGACGCGATCCTGAAGATCGTCAAACACGAACTGGTTTTTCTCATTTTCCATTTCGATGGCGGCATTTTCATCGCCGCTCTGACGGAGAAGATCAAGCTGCTGATCATAGTACTGAACACGCGTCTGCGAGAGCATACGATCCAATTCCGGATCCATCGTACCAGAAGCCGAAATCGCCTCATCAAGACACTCAATCGCCTCGGCATAACGCTTGGACTGCACATAGAGTCTTGCGAGCGCACGGCGATAGTTCATATTCTTCGGCTCACGCGCAATTTGCTCGATCTTCTCGGCGATGAGCTTATCTGCATCATCACCAGTGACGACAGCTTTGTTCGCTGCATCTAGTTTGGCGGCTTGTTCTTTATTGGCGATCAGCGCCTGGAAGCCACCCTTCTTGCCGGCAGTCTCGGCCCAGCCAGCATTCATTGTAGCCTGAGCTTCTGCGTTTTTCAATAGCCCCATGATTCGCTGATCACCAGGCTTCATCTCACTGAGCTTTTGGTAAGCATCGCGCGCTTTATCCCAGCGTTTGGCCATCGAATAATACGTCGCCACTCTCTCCAAAAGTGCGGGATCCTTGTTCGAGCATTCGTATGCCGCTTCAACCGAAATAGCAGCATGATCCGCCTTGCCGGCAGACTCTGCTGCCTTGACTGCGATTTCGATATTGTCAGCATCAAGCGGGTTTTGACAAAGGAGTTTTTCTGCCTCTGCCATCGCGCCTACGCCGTCGCCTTTTTTGATTAACGATGCGATCTTCTGGCGGGCAAGCATATATCCCAACTTCGCCCCGAATCCCGACTTGCCGTTTTTGCGAAAAGACGCGATCTGCGCCGCTCTCAAAAGTTTTCTCGTTTCCAGAACATCTGGCGCAGCAGAAACAGCTTCCATGAGCATGTCAACCGCCAATTCATAACGCCCGGTCTCAAGCGCCTGTCGGCCTCGATTGGTGAAATTCTGTGCTTTTTGGGCTAAATCAACTGCCATTGTCTTCTCCTTGTAAATTAAGGGGTAACCGCCAAACGAGAGTCAGAACCTTGAAAATCCAGGAAGTCCTTGGCCTTATACGTCTTAAGCATAAAGTGCGTGGCCGTTGACAACACCCCGTCGATCGTCGAAAGATCCGATGCTACGAACGACGCCACATCCTGAAGGCTAT
>JAGBXE010000243.1 GCA_017629455.1 Kiritimatiellia bacterium | reverse complement strand
TGTCATTACGCAGGCCGAGGGGTTTGTGCAAGTGTTTGCCGATTGTCCCGACGATATGCGAAGGGAATTTCAATCGCCCATAGCGCGCTTTGCTGCAGATACTGTTCATACTCTTCGCGATTCAATATCGCCGCGCCCTGAGATATATCGTCGCAAGGGGCTTGTAATTTATGTAGGAGATGTGCGCACAAACTTAACTACTGTAACTGCTAGGGCTGTTACGAACGATACAAGAGTTTTTACGCGCATTTATGTGCATTCCCCAGGGTATGCCGATTTGCAAAAATTTCGCCTTGAGGTGGTGAAAGCGTTTTTCAGAAACGTCTACAATGAAGAATTGGGCGACGTTGCGGCGAATGCGGCTTGGCGCAGAGCTAATCCCGATATGCGCATATATGATGAACGCAAGGCGTTGGAAGAGTGGTACACTACTGGATATGGCAGTTACGAAGACGGCTTTCGTTTAATGCGCAAAATTGTTAAGCCAGGCTTCGCTTCGCGCCGCGACGTTCTTATATTCGCTTCGCGCCTTTATTTGTATCCACCTGAGTTTGATTTGAAATTTGCCAATTCACGTAGGTGCCTTTCGTTCAAGGAGGCGATAGAATTTCGCAAGGATCCTCTTGTGAGGCTCGTTGCTTTTTCTCGCGCAAACTTTCTGCCAGTGTTTGGAGGTGGGCGCGGCGATCATTTATATTCAGCCGCCAAAGCGTATAGAATTTTTCTCCTCGAACTTTCCAAAGGAGAGAAGACTGCCGACGAGCTGAAGGTTATTCTTGATGAAGCAGAGGCTCTCTTGCACCTTGCCTACGAGAAAAGCGACTCCCTTTGAGACGTGCTTAGCCCTTGTAGCTTACTTTAGTCGATGGGCAATACGCCCTCGTAAACTGTTTTGACAGGGCCAGTAAGTGTTACAGAGGAAAACTTTCCTTCACTCCACTTGCCATCAACTACAAGTTCGTAGCCATGGAGAGTAGTTACTTTTACGGGAAAGCGTAAAGAATACTGCGCAACTCCGATGAGCGCTGAAGCAACTGAACCAGTGCCGCACGCGCCAGTTTCGGCTTCGACGCCTCTTTCGTACGTTCTAATTGATAGCGTGCTAGGAGGATTGAAAGAGACGAAATCTACGTTTGTGCCATCAGGCGCGAACTCGGGAGAAAACCTTATGCGCCTACCTTCATTTGCTACGTCTGCATCATTAATCTCGCCGACTTCTACTATGGCGTGGGGAACGCCTGTATTGATAAAACCGCTTCGAAGATCTTTTGGGTCGGGGAGCGAAATCTTGACGCTATCAGATGCAACGATTTCGGCCGATACTATGCCGGCTCTAGTTTCAAAGCGCATTTGATCGGAATTAACAGCACCAATATCGCGTGCGAATTTAGCAACACACCTTGCACCGTTTCCGCAAAGGTCGGCTTCCGAACCGTCGGGGTTGAAAAAGCGCATTTTGAAATCGGCGCAGTCGGAATTCTGGACAAGTATGACACCTTCGCAGCCTATCCCGACACCGCGCGGTGCGACCTTAGCGATTACGCCTATTGGAAAAGTTTCGGCGCGGTCGTCGACCATCACGAAGTCGTTGCCGGCTCCGTGCATCTTGGTGAAATGGATGTCGGTTAGTACCACCACCAGCCTTTCTCCTCTGGGAGGTTTGAACCGTCGGTCATGCGGATAAGGTCCATAAGCACATTGAACGATTCGTCTAATACAAGATCGTCTTCGCGAGGCTCGTTGCGTTTACGTTTTTTCTTTTTCTTTTTATTTTCAGACGAATCTTCGTCGTCTAGTTCGCTTCCTAACTCGTCGACTTCGCGAAGCTGCCTGTCGTCAGACATTTGTTTGCGGCGCTTGCTGTACTCAAGAGAGACAAACTCGCGTTCAGATATTTCCTTCATGCCTTTGACATTGGCGATATGCTTTTGGAACTTTTCATTACCTGTTGTGCGCTTAAGAGAAAGCTCTTTCAATGTTGGCACATGGGAAGTTAAGTTCCATACTGGGCGGTACTCGGCAGGCGGGATGCGCGTAAATGGAAGGGCGTATGTAAGTTTATCTTCGCCGATATCGAGTGAATCAAGTAATGACGGCAGATGAATGTCGGCTTCAACGCCGCTAACTTGCGTTGAACGCCCGTCGATACGGTAGAAACGTGCGGTAGTAATCTTCATGGTGCCGTACTTTTCTGGACCCATGCCAAGCATCGTTTGGACAGTGCCTTTGCCGTGCGTCATTGCATCGCCTAAGACTATAGCTCTGCCAGTGTCGTGTAAATGGCCAGCTACAATTTCGGAAGCGCTTGCGCTTGCTCTATCAGTTAGTACAACCATAGGTTTGCGGAATGCTACCGGGTTGCCTAAGGGAATAGAAAGGCAACCTACCGTGCGAATGTCGCGTATCTGAACGACGGGACCAGATTGGACAAAAAGCGCTGAAAGCAATACTGCTTCTCTCAAAGAGCCGCCTCCGTCGCCGCGAAGGTCGAGCACCATCCCATCTACGCCCTTAGCATTGAAATCGCAAATGTAACGCGCTACATCCATGGCGCAGCTGCGGAAACCTTCGTCGGAAGGCTTTTTGTCCATCGTTCCATAAAACCCTGGCAAGTAGACATAGCCCAATTTGCGCGTAATGCCAGAGAGCGTTACTTTCTGTACGCGCCCAGTTACTGCCTGATCTTCGAGTTTTATTTCGTCGCGGACTAATTCAATCAATTTCTTTGTTGCGCCGCTCGGATCGCTGCGCGGTATAATCTGAAGCGTAACACGAGTGCCTTTCGGGCCGCGTATTTTGCGGATCGTTTTTTTCATCGGCTGCCACATGACGTCTTCTAGTTCGCCGTCGCCCTGCTTAACGCCGATAATCTTGTCGCCTTCTTGGATGCGCCCATCGCGGTCGATAGGGCCGCCAGTCATAATTTCATTGATCTTTAGCGCGCCATCGTCCATTGAAAGAACGGCGCCCACGCCGCACAGAGAAAGATTCATTTCCATATCGAAATCTTCCTTCGACGCGGGCGACATATAATCTGTGTGCGGGTCGTACGCCCGGCAGACTGCCGAAAGGTAGTGCTGTAATACAGACTCTTCGTCGGGCTCGGTCATAACTGCCATGTACTGGCGGTATTTTTTTATCAGATCAGTCGCGGTATCTAAATTGTTTGTTGATTTATCGAGGTCATGGTTTATCTTCATGACGAGAACTTCGTTTTTAAGGCGGCGCCTCCAATGATCTTCCGCCTCTTCACGCGTTTCTGGCCATGGCGCTTCTTTGCGCTTTATGCGGTAATTTTCGTCGCTTGAAAAATCCCACGTTCCGTTAGCGAGGAGATTTGTCGCAAAAAAGATGCGCTCGGTAAGGCGCTCCATGTACAAGTTGTACACGTCAAAGCCAAAGCTTATATTTCCTTTGCGCAATTCGTTATCAAGAGATCTCTCGCGCTTTGTAAGCTTGTCGAGATCTGATTTAAGAAAGACGGAATGGTCGTAGTCGTAGAATGTTATAAGGTTCGTCCAAGCGCGCTGTGAGATTTCGTCGTCTAGCTGCTTTTGCAAAACATGGTTTTTAGGCAGCATATCCGACATGCGGCGTGCGATATTGCCGTAGTAATTGCGCGGCTGTACGGCGGCAATAGCGCTGGTGGATGCGAAGAGAAGGGCGGCGATTAAAAATTTACGTTTCATATTTAGGCTACTTAAGTTTTTTTATATCACATATTCTCCATAAGGCTTACTAGTCTCGCTAATTCCATTGGAGGTATTTCAACTCTGTTTGAAGAAAAACTTTCTTTAAGCTCGCAGGCGTTTATAATGATCGTTCCGCGGACGTTTGCTCTATGGGCGGTAAAAGTGTCGGAGGCGAACGCAAGAACTGGTGTGACAGACCCGTTCCACCCTGCGCTAGTCAACGCGCTCTTTACGAGAGCAGCTTCTTTTGAAGCTTGTGCAATTGGCGACCTGTCGGGCAATTGCCCGTCTAGGAGAACGCGGCCTTCTTCAACCGTTACGCGGCCGCGCCAGAATTTTGTCTCGATAGAAAAAACACCACCCGGCCCGACTACGACGTGGTCGATGTGGCTGCCACATGCGACAAAGTCGTTAAATACATGGTATGTATTAGGGAGGGTTTTAAGGATTTCTGAAACGCGCTCTTCGCCGCGTGCGCCTTTGAAAAAGCGTTCAACACGGTGAAGCCCCTTTACAAGGCTCCATATAATCCATACGATCGAAGCGACAAGTAAAGTAGCTGCGCAATATGGACTTACAGCGAAAAGTGCTACGGAAAAGCCAGCGGTAAAAACGCCAAGGAAAAGCGGCCAAAGACCAGCCACGGTTCCTTTAACGCGCGCCCATTCGCCTGCTACACCGTGTATTATTGCCATTTAAATTCTATCCTTTGTTGTGCGGAGGAGTGTTTAAAAAATACGTAAGTTTTTCGACGATAGAATCGACATCGAGATTATAGAGCTTTTCAAGTTCGGCAACTTGCCCGTGTGGAATAAACTCGTCGGGCCAGCCAAATTTGAGGTCTGCGCCGATTGCCTCCCCAATGCCACCTGATGTGGCTGCGTTTTCGAGCGAGATAATTTTAATTCCTTGTGCGCGCTGAGAAGCTAGGAGCTTTTCGTCAAATGGCTTAAGCGTGCGCATGTGAACTACTTGGCAGCCTGCGATTTTGCTTGCAACGGCATTAGCCTTTTCGACCCAATCGCCAGTAGTCCAAATGGCCGCTAAAATTTCTCCCTGAGGAATGTAAGGCTGTACGCTCTTTTTGATGGCTCCGCGCGGATAGCGTATGACGGTGGGGGAGTTTCTTTCAAGAGCTTCGTTTAAAAGCGCGGTAAAATCCTGCTCGTCTTTAGGCTGACATATCGTCAAGTTCGGTAGACACCTAAGCATGGCAATGTCGTAGAGCCCTTGGTGTGTAGCGCCGTCGGCACCTACTATGCCGGCTCTGTCGACGCAGATTACTACTGGCAGAGACGGTAAGCATATGTCGTGCATAATCTGATCGACAGCACGCTGCAAGAATGTGGAGTAGATGGCGACTACTGGTTTCATGCCGCAAGCGGCAAGGCCTGCGGCAAATGAGAGCATATGGCCTTCGGCAATTCCTACGTCGCGCAGGCGATTAGGAAATTCGCACGCAAATGGAGTGAGCCCCGTGCCGTCTCGCATTCCAGCAGTAAGGGCAAATATGCGCTCGTCTTTGCGCGCTGCATCTAAAAGTATTTGCCCGAAGGCGCAGCTCCAGTCGCGAGGTTTTTTAGCCTGGCCATCTAGTGGGGCAGGACTGACGCCGTGGTATGCTGTAGGGTTAAGTTCAGCTGGCGTGTAACCGCGCCCCTTTTTCGTCACTACGTGTACGATTACGCTTCGCTTATCGCCGCGAGCCACAGCGAAAGCTTCTTTTAACGCCTCAAGGTTGTGCCCGTCTACTGGGCCAATGTAACGCATGCCGAAATTTTCGAAAAACCGGCTTGCGACAAATAGGCCTTTGATTCTACTTTCAATTTTGTGGTACGCTGTTCTTAAAAATGTCAGGCGCAATTTATGCCCTGCCGATTCGGCAGCGTATTTTACGCGGTTGTAGCGCGTACTCGAAATGAGCCTGCCGAAAAATTTGGCGAAACTGCCAACCGGCCGGGAAATGCTCATATCGTTGTCGTTCAAAATGACTATAAGCTTTTTTGTGGCCTCGGCTAAGTTGTTGATTGCCTCAAAAGCCGTACCGTTAGCGATAGATGCGTCGCCCACTACTACAACAACGTGGTTGTTCCCGATCGCATCGCGCGCTGCCGCCATACCGGAAGCAACTGATATTGACACTCCAGCGTGGCCGGCAACGGCAGCGTCGGCAGCGCTTTCTGCAGGATTCGGGAAGGGCGAAAGGCCTCCTGTCTTGCGCAAGGTGGAGAATATTTCGTTGCGGCCTGTTAGGATTTTCCAGGCATAAGCTTGGTGGCCGACATCCCAGACAATCTTGTCTTTTTTCGGATCAAAAGTTTCAGAAAGGGCAATTGCAATTTCTACTGCTCCAAGCGACGAAGCGAGGTGGCCGCCGTTGCGCATAACAACGTCGACGATTCTAGTACGTATTTCTTGGGCGGTCATCGACGTTTCAGGATTAGTAGAGGAGTTGCGTTTTGGCCAAATGAATCTTCGCGGTCGGCTAGATCATATGACTTTTTAAGAAGTTCCCAATATTTAATCTGATCGCTAATTGGACGCTCCTTGCCAGAAGGCATATCGACGGCAAAGCAATAGCCTGAAAGGGCGGCCACAGGGCAGCTTGTGGAGGCGATTAAATTTGTGATGTCGGCATCGGAAAGAATGGCGTATGGGCCCATTTCAAAGCCTTGCGGCACGCGTCTATTTGTTTCGATTGCAAGATATATGTCTTGTGTAAAGATGGTTTTGCCGCCGGGATCGAGTTTTTCGATTCGCTTGGCAACATCTCTTAATTGCTGAAGTTCGTACGATTTTTTCTTAAGTGACCAAAATCTGTCTTGCCCGTTAGTAGACCACTTTTCAAGAAGGGGGCTTCCAAAACTCATAGCCCATGTTATGCCGAGAGCTAAAAGTACAACTCTGTTCGGCATTTGGCTTACGCGCAGCAAAAGAGCGGTAGCTACTACGACTAAAAGCCCCATAATCGGAACTTGGTAGTCTTCATAAGGAAATGGCGCAAACATCTGAACGATAAAGATGGCGAGAAAGGCGCAAAGGACAAGGCCTACCTTGCCGCGGAATATTAGCGTGACCGGGCGCAATGATGATGAAAAAATGGCCAAGCCTAAAAAGACGAATACTGGTAGATACCAGCGAATAAGACGGCTTATACTGCCGACAATCCACGTTAAATCATGGCCACCACCACACCTAGCGGAATGGTAAGATTGAGCGGCTATAAAGCCCTCTCTTGATTCAGGATTGAGAAGGAAGGGACTATACACGACTGACAGTGTAAAGAGCCCTCCTATGGAGAAGGCGATAAGCTTTGCCCATTCGCCGTTACGAATGGCGCGGTAGAGAAGGTATAGCCCGACAATTATCAATGTAACGCCAATTGAAATGCGCGCGCATGACGCAAGGGCAAGGCATATGCCAGCGGATAAGTAGTGTAAGCTTTTGTTGAGCGTTAAAAGATAGAAGCCGCCTGCGACAAAAAGCGAGGCTAAAGCATACGTTTTAGGAATAGTCAGATAGTAAAGATGGTAGAGGTTTGAGCCCAGGAGAAGAAATGTGATAATTGCGGCCGCGCACTTTTTGCCTTCTGGTGCTAGGCGGCGGGCGAGCAATGCGAAAAACACTATGGAAAATGAGCCTAGTAAAAGCGTAAAAATGCGAGCGCCTAAGAGGCCCCATTTCTGCCAGATCCAAACGAAAGGTGAGTATGCAAGCGGCAAAAGGGGTGCTTGGGTGTAGAAGAAGTCGCGGTACAGCATTTTGCCGTCAGCGACGAGATTCGCCGCATAGAGATACCAACCTTCGTCCTGGTTGAGACCACCCATCCAGACCGCGGCAATAGCGAGGAAAATAAACCCAAAGGCAGCTAGGAAAACATACCGCTTCATAAGTTACGAAATTATATCAAAAAACCCCTCGGTTCGTTCGGTTGACATGGATTCTGACGTTGTGTTATACTCGATAACGTTTGTATGTAATTTATGAGGAAGATGATGGCTACGACATTGACACAAGACGATATCAAATCCCTCAAAGGTAGGGGGTGGCTTCTTAATAAGGGAACTGATACTTTTTCAGCAAGGGTTCTCACCGTAAACGGTAAATTGAAGGCTGAAGAACTTCGTGCAGTCGCTGATGCTGCAGCTAAATTCGGCTCTGGCGATGTAACATTTACTTCTCGCCAATCAATAGAGGTTTTAGGAGTTCCGGCATCGTCAGTCGATGCGTTTGAGGCTGCAATTGCAGAAAAGGGGCTCCTTGTAGGCGGAACTGGGCCTCGTGTTAGGCCTGTTGTTGCCTGTAAAGGTACTGTTTGCCCGCGTGGGCTTGTTGATACGTTTTCCCTTTCGCAAAAGATACACGAGCGCTTCTATGTCGGCTGGCGTTCGGTCGTCCTTCCCGGCAAGTTCAAGATCGGCGTCGGCGGATGCCCGAACAACTGCATCAAGCC